>JAUWSZ010000276.1 GCA_030609865.1 bacterium
ACGCTGCTTTTTGCTTGGTCCTGATCAAGACGATTCCGCCTCTTCTGCACCTCTCCCCTGGCCTGACGAAGCTGCTTCCGAACCTGCCTTCGTGCAGTGCCTCCGGGGATGTCCCGCGCCTCGACAACCTGCTCAATCCCCAGGATTCCCTTCACGTCGGGTCCCACCTCAGGGGCGAGGGCCTTCCATTCCGGCTGCGTCAGATCCTCCAGCTTCTTGCCCTGGTCGAGGCAGTACCGAACCGCCCGGCCCGCGACCGCGTGAGCCTGGCGGAAGGGCATCCCTTTCCGGACGAGATGGTCGGCCAGGTCGGTGGCATTCAGAAAGCCCTGTTCCGCCTCCCGGCGCATCCGGTCCGCCTGAAAACGAACCGATTCCAGCAACACGGAGAAGACCGAGAGGCACGCACTAACAGTGTCCACCGCGTGGAACAGCGGCACCTTGTCCTCCTGCATGTCGCGCTGATAGGTCAGGGGGAGGCCCTTCATCAAGACGAGCAGGGCCTGGAGGTCCCCGTAAACGCTGCCTGCCTTCCCTCTGATCAGCTCGAGCACGTCGGGATTCTTCTTCTGGGGCATCATGCTCGAACCGGTGCAGTAGGCATCGGCCAGTTCCACGAACCCGAAGGCCTCGGAGGACCACAAGATCAACTCCTCCGACCATCGGCTCAGGTGGAGGAGGATCACCGATGCCGCAAAGCAGAACTCGATCGCAAAATCCCTGTCACTGACCGCATCCATGCTGTTGGGGGCCACCCTCGAGAAACCCAACAGCTTCGCCACGAAGGAAGGATCCACAGGATAGCCGGAGCCGGCGATGGCGCCGGCGCCCAGGGGCATAACGTCCACGCGGTCCCTTAGCTGGGAAAGGCGCTCGCCGTCACGGGAGAACATCTGATAGTAGGCCATCAGGTGATGGGCCAACCGAACCGGTTGGGCCTTCTGGAGGTGCGTGTACCCGGGCAAGAGAACCTCCACCGTCTCCTCTGCCCGATCGAGAAGGACCTCGTGCAACCGAAGGAGCTGCCCCCGGATTTCATCGATGACCTCCCTCAGATACAGACGCATGTCGAGAGCCACCTGATCGTTCCGGCTGCGCGCGGTGTGGAGCTTCCCGCCCACATCACCGATCTTCTCGATGAGCCGCGCCTCCATATTCATGTGGATGTCTTCGAGTTGTGAAGAAAACCTGAACCTTCCCGCCTGGATCTCCCCGGCGATTTCTCTCAGCCCTTTCTCGATGCGCTTCGCGTCCCCTGCAGGGAGAATCCCCTGATGGGCAAGCATTCTCGCGTGGGCAATGCTTCCCAGGATATCTTGCCGGTACAGCCTCTGATCGAACGAGATCGACTCGGTGAACCGTTCCACCTCGGGCGCCGTCTCCTGCCGGAAACGGCCGGCCCAGGCCTTCTTCGGCTGGCCGCCCGGGTTCTTCTTCGGTTCTCGCTTTTTCACGGTTCCCTCTTTCGTCCCTTCACCAGGTTCCGAATCCTGAGTCGCAAGGCCTGCAGACGAATGAAGCCCTCGGCGTCCTTCTGGCTGTAAACCTCGTCCTCTTCGAAGGTTGCAAAATCCTCTCGGTACATGCTCTCGGCCGAGCGCCTCCCCTGGACCGTCACATTCCCCTTGTAGAGCTTCAGGCGCGCCCTTCCGCTGACTTCCCCCTGGGTTTGGTCGACCATCCCCTGCAGCACCTCCATTTCCGGCGAGAACCAGAAGCCGTTGTAGACCCGTCGAGCGTACTCAGGGATGAGGCTGTCACGGAGGAACATCACCTCCCGGTCCATGGTGATCGATTCCACGGCCCGGTGCGCCACGTGCAGAATCGTTCCGCCCGGCGTCTCGTACACACCGCGCGATTTCATTCCCACGAAACGGTTTTCAACCATATCCACCCTGCCGATCCCGTTGTCTCCTCCGATACGATTCAGATGCTCCAGCAGGCGTGCGGGTGACATGGACGTTCCGTCCACGGCGACCGGATTCCCCTTCTCGAAATCGACCTCGATCACCAGGGGGCGATCCGGTGCCTGCTCCGGGGACACGGTTGTCTGGAACATGTCATCCGGAGGCTCGGCCCAGGGGTCTTCGAGCACCCCTCCCTCGTAGCTCGTATGCAGAAGATTCGCGTCTACGCTGTAAGGTTTCTCCGCCGTGACGGTGATCTTTATGTCCTGCTCGCGGGCGTAGTCGATCAGGTCCTTGCGTGACCGAAAATCCCATTCCCTCCAGGGGGCCACCACCTTGATGTGCGGGTCCAGGGCAAGGTAGGTAAGCTCGAATCGTACCTGATCGTTTCCCTTTCCCGTGGCGCCGTGCGCCACGGCTTCGGCCCCTTCCCGGTGTGCAACGGCCAGTTGACGGCGAGCAATCAGGGGCCTGGCCAGACTCGTTCCCATCAGATAGGTCCCCTCATAGACCGCATTCGCCCGGAGCGCGGGAAACACGTACTCCGTCACGAACTCCTCCCGCACGTCCTCGACAACGACCTGGCTCGCACCCGTCTCGCGGGCCCTGACACGGATCTCTTCCAGGTCTTCACATTGGCCGAGATCCGCGACGTAAGCGATCACCTCACACCCGTAGGTTTCCTTGATCCACTTCAAGATGACCGAGGTGTCCAATCCTCCAGAGTAAGCCAGCACCACCTTTTTCATCGTTTCCCTCTTGTCGATTGCTTCTTCTTTCGGCCGCCCAGCAAGGCCTCGAGCAGGACCTTCTGTGCGTGAAGCCGGTTCTCCGCCTGATCGAAAACGATCGAATTCGGACCGTCGAGTACTTCATCCGTGATTTCTTCTCCACGGTGCGCAGGCAGGCAGTGCATGACCAGCACGTCCTTCCTGGCAGCATCCACGAGGGCCCCGTTCACCTGAAAGCCCTTGAAGGCGACCCTTCTCCGAGCACCTTCCTTCTCCTTGCCCATGGAGGTCCAGACGTCCGTGTAGAGCACATCCGCGTTCCGTGCCGCCTTCTCCGGAACATGGGTGATCGTGATCTTTGCACCCGTCTCCTTTGCCCTCTTCTTGGCCTCCCGCAGTACGCCCTTGTCCGGCTCATATCCTTTGGGACAGGCGATCGTCAACTCCATCCCCATGATGGCTGCGCCCAGGAGCCACGAGTTGGCCAGGTTGTTGCCATCCCCCACGTAGCCGACCCGAAGCCCTTCCAGTCGTCCTCTCTTCTCGAGAACCGTCAGCATGTCCGAGAAGACCTGGCAGGGGTGAACCAGATCGGTAAGCCCGTTGATCACCGGTATCGAAGAATAGCGTGCCAGTTCCTCGGCCACCTCGTGGCGGAATGTCCTCAGCACGATGCCGTCGAGCCATCTTTCCAGATTCCGGGCCACATCCGCGACCGACTCCCTCACGCCGAGCTGCACTTCATTGGCACTCAGGTAGATCGAATCCCCCCCGAGCTGACGCATGCCCACCTCAAAGGTCACGCGGGTCCTCAACGAGGCCTTCTCAAAGACCAGGCCGAGGATTTTCCCCTCCAGGGAGTTGTTCCGCCTTCCTGCGAGGGTGGCTGCCTTGAGCCTGATTGCCCTTTCCAGGTAGCGGCGCAGGTCTGCCTGGCCAAAGTCGGCCAGGGTGAGAAAATGCTTTGTCATGATATGTCCCCCCCCTCCACAGACGTCGAGGCAAAGGCTCTCTCCAGGGTTTCCAGCATCTCGTCCACCTCTGCCGTCGTAACGATCAGGGGCGGAAGGAAACGCAGCACGGTATTTACCGTGCAGTTGATGAGCAGCCCCTGGCGCATACAGGTCTCCACGATCGGTCCCCCTGCAATCGTCAGGTCCATGGCCTGCAGAAGCCCCCGTCCCCTGACTTCCCTGACCAGGCCGGGATGGCGAAGCGCCAGCCTTTCCAGCCCCCCCCGGAGATGACCGCCGACCCTCCGGCAGTTCTCCAGGACGCCTTCCTCGAGGAGGGTCTCCAGGGTAGCAAGGCCTGCCGCCGTGGCCAGCGGATTTCCCCCGAAGGTGGACGCATGCGAACCCGGTGCGAACGCGGCAGCGACACGCTCCGAGGCCACCGCTGCACCGATCGCGACCCCTCCTCCGAGCCCTTTTGCCAGGGTCATGATGTCCGGCACGACGCCAAAGGATTCATGGGCAAACAGGGTGCCGGTTCGTCCGATGCCCACCTGCACCTCGTCGAAAACGAGCAGCAATTCCTTGTCGTCACAAACAGAACGCAGGAAGGGCAGATAATCATCCGCAGGGCAGATAATGCCCCCTTCTCCCTGAATCGGCTCGACGAGGATCGCGCACGTCTCATCGCCGATCGCCTCGAGCAGGCGATCCGGGTCACTGAAAGGCACGTGCCGGAATCCGGGCGCGAGCGGATCGAACCCCTTCTTGATCTTCTCCTGCCCTGTCGCTGCCATGGTGGTCAGGGTTCTTCCGTGGAAGGAGTTTTCCATGGTGAGAATCTCGGATCGATCCCCTTTGCGGATCTCGCGCTCGTAGCGCCGAACGAGCTTGATCGCCGCCTCGTTGGCCTCGGCCCCGCTGTTGCAGAAAAAAACCCGATCTCCGAAGGAGTTTTCGACGATCGTCTGCGCCAAGGCGGACTGCCATGGGATGTGGTACAGGTTCGAGACATGAAGAAGCGTCCCGGCCTGCTCCTGGATCGCCCGGACCACCCTGGGATGACAGTGCCCCAGGTTGCACACGGCAAGCCCCGCCACGAAGTCGAGGTATTCCCTTCCATCGGCGTCCCAGAGCCGGCACCCCTCACCCCTTACCGGTGCAATCGGGAAACGTCCGTACGTGTTCATCACGTAGCGATCCGTAAGATGAACGACCTCTTCGTTGCTCTCCCACCCGCCTTTGCGCACACCCGCCATTGCCCGATGCTCCCTTGCCGATGTCCAAGGGGTCCATCCCCTCACAGTTTTACTGTTTGCCAACAGGTATTAGCAGTTAGGTATTAGGTATTAGCTCCCAGCCACCACCCCCCGTCAGAATGCGCGCCATGGGGGAGAGGGGTGGGCTAATACCTAAAA
>JAUWSZ010000411.1 GCA_030609865.1 bacterium
AGGTGCAGATGAGTCAGCACATCGTTGATCTTCCATTTCTTGAACTGGGTCGCACGTTCGAAATCTTCGTCCTTCAGCGGTTCCAGCAATGCATAGAGTGCTTCACTCTCATCCCGAAAATCAATCGCTTGTTGAATCATGCTACACGCTCCTCCCTATTAGCTATAACCCCTCCATCTTGGCAATCACCTGGCACATGACCTCGTCCGCGCCGCCTCCGACGGAGAACACCCGGCCATCACGGTAGTACCGTGTAATGAGTGTCTCATTCATGAAGCCCATCCCGCCGTACATCTGCATGCAGCCTGTCGCTACTTCCTGAAACAGCCTGGCAGCCTTGAGTTTTCCCATGGTGATTTCCTTGGTGGCGTCCAAACCGGCTTGTTTCATCTTCACTATGTGATAGGTGAAATGTTTCATGCATTCGATCTCAGTGAGCCATTCTGCAATGCGGAACTGCAGAACCTGCTTCGTGATCAGCGGTTTATTGAATACGATTCGTTGCCTGAGGTAGTCCACGGTCATATCGATCATGTCCCGGGTGGTGATATAGCCCGAAGGAAGAATGGAATACCGTTCGTGCTGGAACTGCTGCATTTGATAGATGAAGCCCTCCCCTTCCTCGCCGATCAGGTTTTCGGCCGGCACACGAAGGTCGTCGAAGAACAGCTCGGCCGTGTCGCTGCTCCTCATGCCGAGTTTGTCCAGCTTCTTGCTGACCTCGAATCCGGGCAAGGCGGTAGGAACGACGAACAAGCTGTAACTATGGTACCCCGGGTCGTCGCTCGTCCTCGCCAGGAGGGTCATGAAGTCTGCCTGTGTGCCATTGGTGATGTATGTTTTGGAGCCATTGATCACGTAGGAGTCACCGTCTCTCTTCGCCGTCGTGGCCAGGGCCCCCACGTCCGAGCCCGCCCCGGGTTCGGTGACCGCGATCGAGGTCACCAAGTCGCCGGCAAGGGCCGGTTTCAGGTAGGTCTCTTTCAAATATTCGCTGCCGAACTCGGCGATCGCAGGCGTCGCCATGTGCGTTTGGACAGCAATCGCGACGGGAATGCCAAGGCCCCTGATGTGTGCGATTTCCTCGAGAAATACCAGTTCGAACCAGTAATCCAGTCCCTGGCCCCCATACTCCTCATCATACCGAATCCCCAGCAAACCGAGGTCGCCCAGTTTCTTGAAGAGATCATGAAGGGGCGGCAGGCCCGTTTCCTCCCATTCGTCCAGGTTCGCATTGATTTCTTTCGTCACAAAATCGCTGACCGTTTGCCGGAGCATGTCATGATCTTCGTTGAAATACATTTCGTCCGGGTGCGTGATCTTCTCTGCCATACTCTGCTCCTTCCTTTCATCAGGCTGGTTCAGACCCGAAGGGCCTTCTTGTTCACCTTTCCCACCGCGGTGAGAGGCATGGCGTCCACGATCTCGATGATTTTGGGTACCTTGTACGGCGCCAGTTTCTCGCGGGCAAAGGTTGTAATTGCCTCCCTGACTTCGTCATCCGACCGATCCATGTATGCTTCACTCCTCTGGACAACCAGTTTCACGAGTTCGCTTCCCGGACGCTCGGGGTTGGGCACCCCGATAATCGCACATAACAGAATGGCCGGGTGCTCATACAACTTGCCTTCCACTTCTGTGGAAAAGACCTTGTACCCACCTACAACGACCATGTCCTTCAACCGGTCCACCACCCAGATGTAGCCGTCCTCGTCCATGTAGCCCACATCTCCGGTGTGCATCCATAGCTTGCCGTCGTGTTCGCGCAATGCATGGGCGGTTTCTTCGGGCTTGTTGTGGTATCCCTTCATGACCTGCGGTCCGTGTACGATGATCTCTCCAGGCCCCCCCAGGGGCATTTCCTGCTCCCCGGTTTCAACGTCCATGATCTTAACCAGGGTAGACGGAACCGGAACGCCCACAGACCCGACTTTCTTCCTCCCCTTGAAGGGATTGATGGTAAACATTGGGCTGCACTCGGTCATGGCCAGGCCTTCGGTCACTTTCCCCTTGCCGACCAGCTCTTCCACGGAGTTCATTCCCTCCACGGAGAACGGAGCCGACCCGGAAAAGCACTTCTTCATTAGAGAGAAATCCAATTGACGAAAGGATTCCTCGTTCATGAGCATGGTGTAGAGAGAGGGGGACAAGACGCCCCAGGTCGGTTTCAACGCATCCCATTCCTTGATCAGGTGAGCGAGGTCCCTTGGATTCGGGATCAACGTCTGTTCACCACCGAGATACAAGCTCACACAACAAACGAGGATACCTGCCACATGGAACATGGGAAAGGCGGCAAGATTTCGTTCTGCGCCTCGTTCCATTTCAAGCCAGGCATCAAATTGAGCCAGGTTGGCCAGCATGTTGCGGTTGGTCAGAACCGCGCCTTTCGGCACGCCGGTGGTACCGCCCGTGTAGAGAATAAAACTTTCATCTTCCCGGGTCAGATCCACGTGCGGCGCCTCAGGGGGGTAGGCTCGGCAGAAATCCACGAAGGACATGACCTCCTTGCCCGCTACAGGAGAACCCTTTGGGGTCGCATCGCCTTCGGAGAGAAAATCGAACGCCCCAGCCACGAGCACGATTCGGAGGTTGTCCACCCTGTCCGCGGTCTTCAAGAACACGTTCTCGAACATCATGTCCAGGGACACCATAGCCTTGGCCCCGGAGTCGTTCAATTGATAGGCCATTTCATCCGGGGTGAACAACGGCGACAGTCCGGAAACGATGCATCCCGCCTTGAGCGCACCGATGAGAGCGATGACATGGTGCGGGATATTGGGCATGTTCAAGGCGATCACGTCACCTTTTCCGAGGCCCTTTTCGGACAACCCCCGCGCAAAACGGTCGGCCCAGCCCATCAGCTCCCGGTAGCTCATCTTCACGCCCAGGTAGTTCAAGGCCGGCCGGTCGGCATACTGCTTGCCCGTTTCTTCAAAAATCTGGGCGAGCGACTGACCATAGATCTCGACCTCCGCACCCACGCCCGGATCATAGTTCTTGAGCCAGATATTCGGATCATAGATCATGGCGGGCCTCCCTTCATTCGTCTTCTTCGTCGTCATCGTCATCATCGTCGTCATCGTCCGGAACGAATTTCTTCACGTATCCGGTGTGGATGTCCCCTTCTTGAAAGGCGGGGTCGTCCATGATCTTCAGATACAAGGGGATGGTCGTCTTCACCGGTTGAATCGTAAACTCCAGAAGTGCTCTCTTGAGCACCCGAATCGCCCCTTCCCTGGTCAGGTCGTACCCTATGAGCTTGGCCACGAGGGAATCGTAGAAGATCGGCAGCGCATATCCCTGGTACAGATGCGTGTCCAAACGCACACCAAATCCCCCCGGAGGGTTGTATTCCTCGATGGTCCCCGGGCACGGCATGAAGTTGAAGTCCGGGTCTTCGGTGTTGATCCGGCACTCGATGGCCCAACCCTTGAGATTCAGGTCGTCGAAGGCGTAATCGAGCTTGCCGCCGTCGGCCAGCCTTATTTGTTCCTTAACCAGGTCCACACCGGTGACCATCTCCGTGACAGGGTGTTCTACCTGGATGCGGGCGTTGATCTCCATGAAGAAGAAGTTGCCTTCCCGGTCGAGCAGGAATTCCACGGTGCCGGCATTGAAGTAGTCCACCGCCCTGGCCGCGTCGATGGCGGCCCGGCCCATGGCCTCCCGGAGTTCAGGCGTCACGGCCGGGGAAGGCGCTTCTTCGATCAGCTTTTGATAGCGCCGCTGAATCGAGCACTCCCGTTCACCCAGGTGGATCACGTTCCCATGCTTGTCGGCCAGCATCTGGAATTCGATGTGCCTCGGATCGACCAGACATTTTTCCACATACAGCGTATCGTCACCGAAAGCGGCGTTGACTTCTGCTCTTGCGATGGCGAAATCCTCGCGCAGCACCTCTTCGTCAGGGCAGATGCGAATGCCTCGGCCTCCTCCTCCTGCCGAGGCCTTGATCATGACCGGATAGCCGATCTCGGAAGCGAAAGCGGCCGCATCGTCAACCGAGGCCACCCCACCCGGGCTCGACGGAACAATGGGCACGCCGGCCTTGTTGATGATCGTCTTGGCCCTGATCTTGTCGCCG
>JAUWSZ010000422.1 GCA_030609865.1 bacterium
CTGAGAATGATTCCGGGCATCGGGGCCACGACCATGCTGTCGGAAGATGCCTGTGCCGGAGGGGCAGCCGCCGGTACGGGCGCAGCAGGCGGCGGCGTAGGGGCCGCTTCGGGAGCCTTGGGGCGCGCGGCAGGCGGCGGCGCTGCAGGGGAGGGGGTCGCGTAGACCGGTGCCCCTGCTGCAGGTCCCTGCGGGACCTCAACACTGTAAGCGACGTTGTTTACCCTCACGTCTCCCCTGCGACCGTCGAACGAGAGGATTTCCACAACAAAGGGATTTCCGTTGATCAGGTACTCATACTTTTTCATGGTTGCACGCTTCCTATCGGCTATTCGCCTTTTGAGGTGATGTCTCGTGAGACAGAGGTCTTCCGAAAGAGCGCCTGCTGTCTGCCCACGAGCTTCCACGCACTTCCTGGTTGTTCCCACGCAGTGGGGGTGGATCCACGAGCAGACAGAAGGGGCACGGGACCCCTCTCCTCGACGGCTTCGGTGAGGGCCAGGGCAACGGCGACGGCGACCTCGTCGGGAACCATTGCCAGGGCAATGGCAATGGCGACCTCGTCAGGAACCGTTGACCCGGGCGAGGTGCTGACAGCCTCTGTGGGCGTTTCCTGTGGGGCGGATTTGAGCGGAGAACTCGCCGGGTCGGCGGGTGAAAGGGCCACTTCCTCTTTCTTTTCGAGCCTTTGGAACACCCAGGCCGTCAAGTAGAGCACAGTCATCACGATGATCAGTACGATGAAGACCCCGAAGAACCGGACCGCAAGGCCGAACAAGACCTCCGGGTTGGAAAGGCGTTCCATGAATTGGCTCAAGATCTGTTCCATCCCATCCCTTTCTCTATCGAGCAACACCCAACTGCATCGGGTACAAACGCATCAAGGCGGCAGGCCATTCTTCCATGCCTATTTGAACATGGCGATCATCAGGCCCGCAGCGGCTGCGGTGCCGATTACACCGGCCACGTTCGGGCCCATGGCGTGCATCAGGAGGTAGTTCTTCGGGTTCTCTTTCTTGCCCATGTCCTGGCAGACCCGGGAAGCCATCGGCACGGCTGACAGGCCCGCCGCTCCGATGATCGGGTTCATCTTCTCCTTGATGAACAGGTTCATCAACTTCACCATCAGGACCCCCCCTGCCGTGCAGAGGATGAAATCGAACATGCCGAAGCCGAAGATGAGCAAAGATTTGGGATTCAGGAAGTGCTCCGCATCCATCGTGGCGCCCACGGCGATCCCGAGGAAGATGGTGACGATGTTCATCAGCTCCCGCTCCGCTGTCTGGGAGAGTCTCCGCACCACGCCGCTTTCCCGCATGAAGTTTCCAAACATGAGCATGCCCAGCAAGGGCAGGATGTCCGGGATCATCAGGCCGATGGCAATCGTCCCGATGATCGGGAAGAGGAGCTTTTCCCTTGGTGACACGTGGCGGAGCTGTTTCATCTCGATGGCGCGCTCTTCCTTCGTCGTAAGGGCTCGGATGATGGGGGGCAGAATCAGGGGCACCATGGCCATGTAGGAGTAAGCTGCCAATGCATTCGGGCCGATCAATTGAGGGGCCAGTGCGTTCGTCAGGTAGATCGTTGTCGGGCCATCGGCTCCACCGATGATCGCCACAGAGGCAGCCTCCGGGAGGGTGAACCCGCAAATGTAGGTTCCCAGAAAGGTAACGAAGACCCCGAGTTGCGCTCCTGCGCCGATGATCAACGATTTCGGGTTTGCCAGCATGGGCCCAAAGTCGGTCATGACCCCCAGGCCGAGAAAGATCACGCAGGGGATGACCTCCCACTCGATCCCGTAATGGTGGAAGATCCAGAAGAGCTCGTGGTCGCCCATCAGGGGGGCGAGCGGCAGGTTTACCAGGAAGATTCCAAAGCCGATCGGGACGAGGAGGAGTGGTTCATATTTCTTCTTCACGGCAAGGTACAGGAAGAAGAAGGCGACCATCCACATCACAACGTATCGCCAATCGAGGTGGATGATTCCCATCCGGTCAACTACGTTTGCCAGCAGCTTTTCGAGTGCCTCCATCGACCCCCTACCTTTTGATGCCCGGTTTTTATCGGAAGTCAACGCATCTATCACAAATTCGTCAACAATTCAAGAAAGGGGCAGGTCGACCTGCTGCACGCACCGAACTCTGGAAAGGCGTGTTTCCCAGCGGGATGACGAAAACGATCGTTTTGCGTAGAATACCCTGTGGAGCTTTTGCAGGGTCCAATTCACTGGAACAGGTGAGGGAGAAGAGATGTTCGACGACGAGAAAGAACCGCAGGAACCTACCTTTGCCGAGCTTTTCGAGGCCGATCCGACCACGCCGGAAAAGGACTTCCGGCTCGGAGATACGGTCTCGGGCAGTGTCGTCAAGATCAGCGGGGAAAATGTCTTCATTGAATTGGGCGGTAAGAGTGAAGGGGTGGCGGAAGCGGCCGAATTCCTCGACAAGGAGGGGAACCTGACGGTGAACGTCGGCGACCAGCTGGAGTTGAAGGTCGCCTCGATCACGGACGTGATCACGCTGAGCAAAGCGCTCAAGGTGAAAGGCCCTCAGGCCCTGGAAGTGCTCCAGGAGGCCCGCGCAAGCATGCTGCCCGTGGAGGGACGGGTGGCAGCGGTAACGAAGGGTGGGCTGGAAGTGGACATCTCGGGTATACGGGCCTTCTGTCCGATCAGCCAGGTCGGTCTGGGGTACTGCGAGAACCCGGAAGAACACATCGGATCCAAGTACAATTTCAGGATCATAGAGTTCAAGGAGAGGGGCAAGAACATCGTGGTCTCCCGGAGGGCCGTTCTCGAGGAGGAGAGGGAGCGAATCGCGAGGGAGACCCTGGCGAACGTCAGGCCAGGCGTCGAACTGGAGGGCGAAGTCACTCGAATCGCAGACTTCGGGGTCTTCGTCGACATCGGTGGGGTGGACGGAATGGTACATATTTCGGAGATGGCCCATCATCGACTTCGTCACCCTTCGGAACTCGTAGAGGTGGGGCAGAAGGTCAAGGTCGTTGTCACGGAGTTCGAGCCCCGGGCCGACGGTCGTCAGCGGATTGCGCTTTCCATGAAGGCTCTCGAGCCGACGCCCTGGGAGAAGGGGTTGGGGATCATGGAGGGACAGGTCGTCAGCGGAAAGGTGACGCGCCTCATGGACTTCGGGGCCTTTGTGGAGGTCATGCCCGGGGTGGAAGGCCTGGTGCACGTGTCGGAGATATCCTATGAGAGGATTGCCCATCCGCGCCGTGCATTGCAGGAGGGGCAGGAAGTAGAGGTGATGGTCCTGGGGATCGACCATCCACGAAAACGTATTTCCCTTTCCATCAAGGAAGCGAAGGGGGCCCAGACGGGTGATGCCGCGGGGTTCCAGGAAGAGGGGGAATCCCCGGGTCTCGAAGTGGGTGCACAACTCGACGGAGTCGTGGAAAAGGTGATGTCCGGCGGACTCCTGGTCCGCCTGCCGGCTGCAGGGCTCGGTGTGCGGGGGTTCCTCCCACAGGAAGAGCTGGTCCAGGCGGGGAAGGTGGATCTCAAGAGGAGATTCCGTTTGGGCGGGGAGCTGTCGGTGGAGGTCGTCGCGATCGCAGAGGACGGAAAGATTCGCTTGTCCCAGAAGGCGGCAACCGAGCGGGAGGAACGGAAAGACTATCGCCGGCATCTGGACCAGGGTGACAAGAAGTCCGCCAATCTGGCCACCTTCGGAGACCTATTCAAAGACCTGAAGCTGCCTACCAAGAAGGAATAGGGGTCGGGGATCAGGGGTCAGGCTAGGTATGATACTTGCCCCACTATCGTTCGTCCTCGTCCTCGTCGTCGTCCTCGTCCTCGAACCCAAGAAAGGGGCTTGTAGTGAGGGAAACGGCAAGCGGTAAAGGGCGAAATTCTTTGAAGACGCTCGGGCTCAGTTACGGAATGGGGGTCCTGCCTCGACGCCTTGGTCGTCAAGCTCGTCTGTTCTGAGCAGCGAATTGAGCAGGGCAGGCTATTTCTTCTGCGAATTGTGTCCAAGCTTACGAAACGGGTGGACAGATTCTCTCCATCCGCTCGTGCGCGTA
>JAUWSZ010000216.1 GCA_030609865.1 bacterium
CCCGTAACGTTCCGCCTCGGGGTCCCGGCGCAGCACCATCGTCACAGCGGCATGGTTTTCCCGGTGAAATCGGAGCACATCGTGAAGGTCCAGTTCCACCAGGATGTCCGCTTTCATGACCACAAAGGCGTCCTCTAACAGGTGATGGGCCGCCTTCTGGATCCCTCCACCAGTGCCCAGCAGTTTCCTTTCCCGGGAGTAAAAGACACGAAGGCCCCATTGCCGGCCATCGCCCACGTATTCCTGGATCATGTCTCCAAGATGATGGAGGTTGACAACCACCTCCTCGACACCGCAGTTCTTCAGGTAGGTCAGGGTGTAGTGGATCAAGGGCTTTCCCGCCACCGGGATCATCGGCTTGGGCAGGGTGTCGGTCAGGGGACGAAGCCTCTCCCCCCGGCCGGCCGCCAGAACCATCGCCCTCAAGGGGAGACCTCCTGTCCGGGTTGCTGCTCCGGACCCAAACGGAAACGAACGACCGCCTCGAGCAATCGGAGTTCCTCCGTCTCTGCCAATCCGGCAAGCCGACCCAACGCCTGGTCTGCAAAGGCGAAGGCGGCCCTCCTCGAGGCGGCCAGATACCCCTGTTCGTCGAGCATGGCCCGCAGGCCCGTCCCTTCCTGCTCCCCGGACGTGTGGAGTCGCCGGGCCGCCTCCTCCCATGCCTCTTTCCCCTCCTTCTCCCAGAGCAGGATCAGGGGATGGCTGAATCTCGCATCCGGCGGAAG
This sequence comes from bacterium, assembly GCA_030609865.1. The sequence goes on from JAUWSZ010000216.1 coordinate 729, forward strand.
CGGCGAACTCTCGTGGGAGATGCGTTCCCAGACCGACAGGTCTTCAAGGATCCTCACCGTCCTGCCGAGCAAGAAGCCGCATCCGGCCAGGCTCTCCTCCTCCTCTTTTTTCCCCTTTCCGAGGATGGCGCCCAAGCGAAGGCTCAGGGTAAGCAGCAGAGAGACCTTGTCCGCCACGACCTCGAAGCACTGCGCAGGCTCGGCCTTGTCGAGTTCCTTTTCCAGGCTCACGAGCCTCGCTTGCGCCTCGGCACTCTCGAGGGAGGTCTGGATATGCTCCTCGATGATCCGGGTCTCCCCATCTTCAACGATGAAGCGAGATGCCTTGGAGAAGAAGAAATCCCCGAGCAGGATGTCCAGGGCTTCTCGCTGATGGTGTGCCTGATCCGCATCTTCTCCGACGCCCGCGGCCTTCCGGGCATAGCCGAGGCGGTCGTGCAGAAGCGAAGCCATGTGAATCATGTGGATGCTGGCTGCCAGACGAAGGGGCCGGTCCCCCGTACAACCATAGTGTCGCGCGACCAGCAGGACGAGATAGGGCCGCAACGGCTGTCGATCAAAGCCTGCAAGCCCGAAGCCGTTACTGTCCCATAAGGACTGCAGGGTCTCCGGGAGGGATTCCCGTACGTAGCTGTGAACCTGTTCCAGTTCAGTATGTGCCCAGGGGGGAACCGGAATTGTGATGGGTTTCGTGTCCATCTCCTTTGCTTTCTAGCGGGGAAGGTTGAGGATGCCGGTCTTGGAGAAGTCAAACAGCACATCCTCGTCGCCCTTCCAGGCGAGGCGCAATTCTCGAGAGTCGTCCGTACGCCCGATGCCGTTCGCCCATATGCCCCGTTCCTCGAACCGCCGGAGCGTCGCCGCCTTTGCCTCCTGATCGCAGACCAGGAGAAACCCGTAGCTCGGATAAACCTTGAGCCAATCGAGGAGATCGAAGGAATCGGGAACTTCGATGCGGCTCAAGTCGACCTGCGCACCCAGCCCTGCATTCTCCAGGAGCATGGCCAGGCTGCCCAGGATGCCCGCATTGCTTACATCTTTTGCGGCCACACAGGCACCCTCCTCTGCCAATTCGCACAGGATCGCCAGGTCGTCACAAAGGGTGTTCGAATCCTTCTTCACGTGGGAATCCCAGTTCAAGAGGGTTTTCCCCCACCGTTCACCCCGAAGATCCATGGCCAGGAGAATCTCCTGACCCGGACCGGCACTCCGGTCCGTGAGCAGGGCCTTTGCCTTCCCGAGTACACTGGCCGCCAGGAAGGGCGTCGTACCCTCGGGCGAGATGTGACCCCCCACCATCGGGACCTGGAGTCGCTCGCACTCCTCTCGTATCCCGTGGGAGATGGCTTCCATCTGCTGCTCGTCCACGCCTGCCAGGACGTTGACCAGGGCCAGGGGCCTTCCCCCCATGGCGTAGATGTCGTTCACGTTCACGAGCACGGCCGCTCTGCCGGCCCTCACCGGGTCTTGCTCCACCAGCGCGGAGAGGACTCCATCAGCGGCCAGGAGCAGGTAGCCCCCATCCTCTGCCCGCAGGACGGCTGCATCGTCTCCAGGGCCCAGTACGACGTCCCCAAAGTCCCAGGCCCCCTCCATTGCTCTCAGGCATTTCCCGACCGCCCCCTTTCGCTGGATGCCGGCAAACCCCCTGAGTTCTTGCGCCAGCCTGGACAGATTCATCCGGCAGATCCCACCCCTTTGAAATGCTGCAACCTCGCTGAATCAGCCCCCACATCCCTGGAAAAGCGGGTCGACGGGCCCTCTTCCCAGATGGGCCCTGCGGCCAACATCAGGACATGGGGCCTTCCGTGGAAATCCGGAATCTTCTCGAGGCTTCTCCACGCACACCGCTCGAAGAATTCTACCTTTGAAGATTGGATATACGCGCGAAAACGCCTGCCTCCGCGCCTTTTCACCTCCTCTTCCGCTCTCTTCACCAGCAGGGCCCCGACCCGACCCCGAAACGGGCGGCGCGCGGCGAGTCGACTTCCCAGCCATTCCCCGTTCCCAAGGGGCGTAATGCGAACCGTCCCGGCGCACTCTCCGCCCTTCACGGCAAGAATGTGCACAGAGAGGGCGTCCATCTCGTCACGATCCGTCTGTCGAAACATGCCCTGTTCTTTCACGAAGACCTCATGGCGAATCGAGTAAGAGGCTTCCAGGAGGGGGCCCCCCTCCGTAACCTCGAGGTCGAACTCCTCCATGTCCCCCTGTTCCCCCCGCCGCAGGGACAGGGCATCCTGGAAGTCCGGAAGGGCAGAGCACCCACGACACCGCACACAGCCCGCACGTACGGCCTCCCAGTGGAGGTTGTGTGTCTCCAGGATCTGGGCTGCTTCCCGGTAGATCTCCATCGCGAACTCCGGCCGGACCGGTTTCCGGTGCGCAAGGGGCGTTCCCGGAATCGGTCGAAAGGGCACGAGATAGGGGTAAACCCCGATCGAGGCAAGCCGTTCACATCCGTCCAGCAGGCTCTCGGGTGTCTCGCCCAGCCCCATCAACAGGAAGGAACTCACCTGGTTCTTCCCGAAAACGCGAACAGCCTCCTCCCAGGCACGAATGTATTCCTCCAGGGGAATGGATGCCTTGCAGGGCGCAAGCTCCTTCAATACGGCCGGGTCGAAGGACTCGAGGTGAATCCCGATGGTTGCCACCCCGTCTTCTCGCAACATCTCCATCCGGCGACCTGTGATCGGAGGCATGACCTGCACGTGCACGGGCAGGCCGGCGGCTCTGGAGATGGCTCGCGCCGCTTCCCGGAAGAGTTGCCATTCAAGGCGACGTTCCTTCGTGCTGCCCGCCGTCAGGGTGACGTGTTTGGCCCCGCTCTTCTTCGCCTCTTTGGCAACTTCTGCGAGCAGGCCCGGCTCTTTCTTCAGCTCCGTTTTTCCGGCCTTCCACGAGAGCCCCACCCCGCAAAATCGACAGGCCGACCTCGTGCCCCAGTAGCTGCACGCCTGAAGCACCGTCGACGCGAGGCAGTCGACCCCGTGCATGAGGGCAATCTTCCGGTACGGTACACCCTCTGCGGTCGACTTCCGGTAGAAAGGCGGTTCGGGAGGCAATGTCACCGGCAAATGAATCCGTTCGTCTCCACGAAACAGGCCCCAATGATCTCGAACCCGCTCCAGACGGAAGGGAGACGCCGATACGAAATCCGAAAAGGCCGGAACCGATGCAGGGGTGCCGCCGAGAACGAGCGTTGCCCCCTCCGCAGGCCCTGCCCCCCCTTCTCGCACGCGGCATCCCTCGCCTGTGGGAGGCGAAACCCGAACCCCAAGGGACTGCAATTCGGTCTTGAGTTCTTCGATCCGGACTAGAGCCATATCACCTTTGTCTGCTCATCCAGGGTGTGGGCGATCACATCCTCGGCAACGGTCACACCTTCGATCAAATCCTCTTCCTTCAGGGCATACAAACGCATGGGCGCGGAACAGGCCTGTACGTGGATGCCTTCCTTCATCAGGCCCTGAACCTTGGCCTCGAAGTCGCCGACGGTCTGGCTTCCTCTTCCCACGCCCCGTTTCACGCAGAAGATCCCATCGGCAAAGAAGATGATCCTCGTTTCCAGCCCCCGCTTGCGGGCGGAGGCGGCATACCGGAGTGCCGTGTAGGGCTTCAGGGACGCGTAGGGGGCTTCGGACACCATGATGACGAATCGAGATATGAGGGCCATGATGTTCCCCTCCCCTGCTGCGCACCGCTCGACCCCAAAGACGAAAGGGAAAAGGGTCAAGGCGAAAGGAAAAACCACTGCGTGGACCTTTGCCCTTTAACCTTTACCCTTTCGCTTCTGGCTATTAGCTATTAGCTGTTAGGTATTAGCTCCCAACCCTTCCCCTGGATTCCCGTTTTCACGGGAATGACTGCTTACTATGCTGGGGATTGCCGCGTCGCTGGCGCTCTTCGCAATGTTCGCTTTGGTGGCCAAGGAGGTGCGGCCTGATCCCCGACCCCTGCTTTGTCCTTTGACCTTTACCCTTTGAACTTTGACCTTTCAACCCTTGGGCCTCTTCTTTTTTCGGGAGGACGCCTTCTTGCGACTCATTTCCGCAGCGGGCTTTTTGCTCTGTTTCTTCGTACGGAGCGTGATGGTGGCCTGAACATCGACTGTGAGATCATTCAGTACACTCTTGAGGAGATGGGCAGTATCGATCCGCGAAAGGAACCAGTGCATTTCCTTCTGCAGGTTGGCAAAGAACTCGGCCTTGCCCTTCTCACTTTGCTTTATCAGATAGGTCACCGCCTCCCTGGGGAGGTTGAACTCGGATACGGCCTTGCGGACTCCCTCCTCGGTCATAAACAGCATTCCGGCTCCTGTGAACAAGGCTCGCTTCACGGTCTCGGGAACATAGGTGTCGAACAACTTGCCAAGGGAAAGCTCGGAGGATACCTGGGTTTCGTCAGCGGGTGGATTCTTCTTGTCCACCATATCCGTACCTCCATCAAGCGTCGGAAAGTGGCCTTTCTCCTCGTCGTCGAGCGAGGCACCAAACATAAACCAAACGCGTTCATACTACAGGATGCGTGTGCCCGATTTCAAACCGCTCCACCTGAAGCGGCTTGCGCCGCAAGGGGTCAGGGGCCAGGGATCAGGGATCAGCCCCCCCCGCCTCCTGCCCTTTCCCGTGCCCGATTTTTGCTATCAGCTATTAGCCTTTAGCTATTAGCCCACCCCGCCCCTATTGTGCGTGCATCCTGTTGGGGGGGAGTGCTTGGGAGCTAACAGCTAAAAGCTAACTGCTAACAGCCAAGATCGAGGACGAGGACGATTGATGCGTGCCCGTGCCCGATCCAGGCGAAAGGGCAAAGACGAAACCGTCCTCGATTCCC
>JAUWSZ010000083.1 GCA_030609865.1 bacterium
CAGGTTGGCCGGGTTGTGGAGGGGGGCGAGCGGAACGTTCTGGCGGATCACGGCGAGAACCTTCTCGTCGATCAAGGTAGGTTCCGTGAAATCCTCCCCGCCGTGGACGACGCGATGGCCGATCCCGGCAAGCCCGGTCCCGTCCTCGCCCGCACGCGAGGCGGACAGGGCCTCGACGATCTGTTGCATACCCGCCCTGTGGTCCGCAACCCTGCCGGTCTTGCGCGTCTCGGTCATTTCCCCCCGGGCATTACGAGCTTGATGCGCCAGAGAGCTGGTTGCTTCCCCGATCCGCTCAACCAGGCCGGAGGCGAGAATGGATCGATCGGCCATGTCGAACAGCTTGTACTTGATCGACGAGCTTCCGGAGTTGAGGACCAGGATTCTCATCATGCACCTTTCATCGACTGGGCCTGGATGGCCGTGATGGCAACCGTATTGACGATGTCGGTGACCGTGCATCCACGGCTCAGGTCGTTGACAGGCTTGTTCAACCCTTGCAGGACAGGGCCGATCGCAACGGCGCCGGCCGATCTCTGCACCGCCTTGTAGGTGTTGTTTCCGGTGTTCAGGTCCGGGAAGATGAAGACCGTGGCACGGCCTGCCACTTCGCTGTCCGGCATCTTGGTCCGGGCCACGCTCGCGTCCACGGCCGCGTCGTACTGGATCGGTCCTTCGATCTTGAGGTCCGGCCTCCGTTCTCTCGCGATCCGGGTCGCCTCCCGGACCTTCTCCACGTCTTCTCCCTTGCCGGACTCACCGGTCGAGTAGGAGAGCATGGCGACGCGTGGCTCGATCCCGAACTTCTGGGCCGTTTCCGCGGAGCTGATCGCGATGTCGGCCAGCTGTTCCGGATTCGGGTCGGGGTTGATCGCGCAATCCCCGTAGGCGAGGACCCGGTCCTCGAGACACATCAGGAACACGCTCGACACGATCGAACGCCCGGGTTGGGTGCGGATGATCTCAAAGGCCGGCCGGATCGTCTGCTGGGTCGTGTGGGCCGCGCCCGAGACCATGCCGTCCGCAGTTCCCTGATGCACCATCATCGTCCCGAAGTAGCTCAGGTCCCCCATTGCATCCCAGGCCACGTCCATGTGGATTCCCTTGTGCTTGCGCATCTCGAGGTAGATTTCTGCAAACGCCTTCCTCCATTCGGACCGTGCCGGATCTACGACCGGAATCCCGTCCAGGCGGAGCCCAAGCAGATCGATCTGTCGACGGACCTCTTCCTCGTTGCCGAGGAGGGTGATGTCGACCACGTTTCTACGAGCCAGGATCTCACAGGCCTTCAGGATCCTTTCGTCCGTGCCTTCGGGCAGCACGATGTGCTGTCGGTCTCTGCGTGCCCGGTCGATCAGGTCGTACTCGAACATGATCGGCGTGACCCGCGTGGACGGCGCACCGGCGATGAGATCCCCGAGTTCTTTCGTGTCCACATGGGACTCGAAGACGCCCAGGGCAGTGGCGATCTTGCGGCCGTTGTCCGGAGTCAGGACGGCAGAAACCGTGCTCACGTCCATCGCCGTCGTGTAGGTGTCGGTATCGACGCTGACAACGGGCACATGGGACTTGCTCAAGCCCTCCATCAGCCTCTGGACTTGCGGTTCGGGCTTCAGGCCGCCTGTCAACAAGAGGCCGGAAATGCTCGGGTAGGTCTCCGAGAAGACCGTTGCCAGGCTGACGAGGATCACGTCGGCGCGATCCCCGGGCGTGATGATCAGGGACCCGTCCAGGACGTGGTTCAAGAAATTCGGCAGCTGCATGGCGGCGATCTTGAAGTTGTGCACCTCTCGATTGAGCCAATCCGGATCTCCCTGCAGGATCCGGCCGCCCAACGCTGCGGCAATCTCGCCTATCGTCGGCTTTCCGAGGATCTCCTCTTCGGGAAGGATGTAGACGGGCCCTTCCTTGGCCCCTTCTTCCCGGAACCTCTGTTTGACCGTGTCCGCCTGCTCCGGATCCATCCGATTCACGATCGTTGCCAGGAGGGTGCAGCCTTGTCCCCGGAAGGACTCCCGCGCCACCCGGACGGCTTGTGTCGCCTGGTCCGCGGACCTGCCGCGGCCGTTGACCATGGCCAGGACGGGGCACCCCAGGTTGTTTGCCAGGTGGGCGTTGAACTCGAACTCAAAGGCCGAAGACACCCTCGTGAAATCCGTGCCCTCACACAGAACAAAATCGCAGCGGCTTTCGAGTTGCCTGTATTTGCCGAGGACGCTCTTCAGGAGTTCGTCGTACCGGCCCTCTGCGGCCATCCTGCGTGCCTCTTCATGGGTGTGGGCGTACGCGTCTTCGTAGGCATGTGCGAGGTTGTAGCGGGTGAGGATGAGATGAAGCTCTTTGTCACGGCGATCGCCGGAAGCGATGACCGGCCGGAAGAACCCCACCTTCCGGACACGCCTCGACAGCAATTCCATCAGGCCGAGGGCAACGACCGATTTGCCGCTTCTCGGCTCCATGGTCGCGATGTAGAGGCTTTTTGCCATTTTGATCGTCTCCCGACGGGTTGTGTTGAGGGACCATCCAGGTATCGTAGCACGAGTCCGCACCGTCCTCCACCCCGGACAGAGCCCGAAGTCTGGGTGCCGTAATCGGTGGCTGGACGCAGTTGTGCAACGGTGTTGGCTATTCAGGTATTAGGTATTAGCTGTTAGGTATTAGCCCACCCCACACCCCCCATGATTCATGGGCATCCTGGGGGGATGGCGGGGAGCTAATACCTAATACCTTATACCTAACGGCAAGGCTTACTGAGCCACTATCTCGTCTTCAATCATTTAACTTCGTAGAGGGAGCGAGACGGAGCCCAAGAAAACAGAGACGTGGTAACTCGTGGGAGGCGAGGCGTGGGGCATCGGGTGCTATCCCTGTTGACTGGCCAAAGGGTTGCTCGTATGGTTGAGGGAGAGTGTTTCGGGACGAAGAACAGCCGAAAGGAGCAGCCGATGAAGGGTGAAGACGTCGCAAGGACGGATGAATTCAAGAAGTGCCTGGAATTTCACGGACACCTCTGCCCCGGGCTGTCGATCGGATACAGGGCAGCGAAGGCAGGGCTCGACTGGCTGGCCGAGAACCGGGCCGCCGACGAGGAGGTGGCCGCCATCGTCGAGAACGATGCCTGCGGGTGTGACGCGGTCCAGGTAATGACCGGTTGTACCTTTGGCAAGGGCAACTTCATCTTCAAGGACCACGGGAAACAGGTCTTCACCTTCTTTGCGCGGCAGTCCGGCAAGGCGGTTCGGGTCGCCCTGAAGCCGGGTGCCTTTGCCCCGGACGAAAGGCACGCGGAGCTGATCCAGAAGATGCGCAACAAGGAGGCCACGGAGCAGGACCAAGGGGAGTTCAGGAGGCTCCACGAGCAGAGGAGCCACGAGGTCCTGGAGAAACCCGTCGAGGATCTCTTCAAGATCGAGCCGGTTCGCGCAGAGCTGCCGCCCCACGCCCGGATCCATGCCTCGAACCCGTGCGAACGGTGCGGGGAGATGACCATGGCCACAAGACTGGAGGAGGCGGGGGGGGAGAAGATCTGCAGGGATTGTCTCGGCCGTGAGAAGGAAGCGAAGCCCTCTTGAGGAAAAAGAGCGAATTATTCCAGTTTATGAATCCCGCAAAGCTGATGGGCACAGGATTTTGCCGACTCGAGATCGGCCAGCCGGGTTATCATGATTTTTTGGGCCTGTGGAGATCCCGCACCGTGGATGGATTCCGTCAGATACGAAACCGCACCTGCGCCCAAGGTGATATTTTCGATGAGCCGCATCAGACGCATGCGTTTTTCAGTGCCCTCGCTTGATTTGCCCACCAGATATTTGTTGACGTACGCCCCTATATCCGGATTGGACTGATCCTCGAGAGAAGGCATCGTAACCAGGAGACCGCCCGCGATGTCCTGGGCCAATCTTGCGATTTCGAACGGAAAACGGGTTACGTTGAGCTTACATACGTTGCCCAAAAGGGGGTCCACGGCATAGGCCCCGCTGGGAGTTTTGAAGCCTTTCAGGGCGCTTGCCAGCGCCGCCGCGTGAAGGGTTTCATTCAGGTGGATCATTTCCGCCAATTTGTCTTTGACATGGGAGGCTTTCTGTGTTCCCTGTACTTCCGCCAGAGAGGCCGCGGCCCCGATCAGCACGTCACCCACGCCGACCTTGCATCCTCCATAGCTGGCCCGGTGATGTGCGGCGAAAAGTTCCACCAGCTTTCCGGCAAAACCGTATTCTCCTTTCATGAATATGCGGTCTTCCGGAACGAACACGTTATCGAAAACCACCAGGGACTCACAACCACCGTAGTAAAGATTTCCGATATCCATCCGGCCTTCCTCGAGGCGCCTCGCATCCGAAGGCTGGCGGCCGTAGACAAACGTGATTCCCTTGGTGTCGGCGGGCACGGCGAAGGCTATCGCATATTCCTTCTCTTCCGGTTTCAATGCCCGGGTGGGCAGTACGATCAGTTCGTGAGAGTTCACCGCCCCGGTAATGTGTATCTTGGCCCCGCGAACCACCACCCCGCCTTTTCTTTCTTCAACGATACGCAGGTACTGATCTCTGTCTTCCTGCTGGGACGGCGAAAGGCTTCTATCGCCTTTGGTGTCCGTCATACAGGCGGCGGGTGCCAAATCGCATGACTGTATGTGGGCGAGGAATTCTTTGAACCGCGTATGGTAAGGGGTGCCGCATTCCTGGTCGATTTCATAGGTCATGGAATACACGGCGTTCATACAGTCGAGCCCCGCGCATCTTTGAAAGCAGCAGGCGGTCCTTCTTCCCATTTCTCTGAGCATGGTGATTTTGCTGATCAAATCTTCCACACCACGATGGATGTGAGTAAACCGGTTTATGGTTTCGCCGGTCAAGTGGGATTGCGCGGTAAAAAGGTCTTTCTTTTCCGGCAGATCCGCCTGGCGGAATGTTTCGGCCATGGCCATGGCCGGTGCTCCGGATATGGGATGATCAACCACGTTTTCGACCCGTTCACCCCTTACATAGACTCTATGTTGAAGCTCTTTGATACTCAGGAGATATTGATCTCCGGTCATCATCGCCATGATTTCCTCCCGCAATGAATAAAAGCATATTGTATATTTCTTCTTCCCGGAATACCACAATTTGTATAGCAACATCATAGGAAACCTTTGCTCTCGTCTTTATCAATACCGCCCGGTTGTGCTAAATGTGTAGGTCTGACCTGCGTACAAGCAGGCCGAGAAGGTCTTGGCAAGTGTGCGCGAGAACGGAGAAGAAGCGTTCTACCACAGCTGGGCTGCCAGGCAGATGAAGCGGATTGAGAAGAGGCAACGGACCGTCCAGATTGCCTGGGGGTCGGTCGAAAAAGACAGGGGGAGAGGGCGAAGTGGGAAACAAGATCGGCATCGACGTGGGAGGCACCTTCACCGACCTGGTGGTTGTGACCGGAGAGGGGTCGATTCGGGTGGTCAAGACCCCGACCACTCCGGAAAACCAGGCAAAGGGGGTTCTGGCCGGGCTCGAGAAGGCGGCTTCCCGGGAGGGCGTGAGCCTCGGCGAATTTTTGAGGGAAACGGACCTGATCATTCACGGGACGACGGTGGCCACGAACACGATGCTGGAGTTCGACGGGGCCAGGACCGGCCTGATCACGACGAAGGGGTTCCGGGATGACATCGAGATCAGACGAGGCTACAAGGAGCGCATTTTCGATCCCCGGTATCCGAAGCCGGTCCCGATCGCCCTGCGGCGGCATCGCCTCACGGTGAACGAGCGGATCGACCGGGAAGGCAAGGTGATCACGCCCCTGGACGAGGAAGAGGTCGCCCGCGTCGTGCGCAAGCTGAAAGAAGCCGGCGTCGAATCGATCGGTGTCTGCCTGTTTTTCGGGTTCCTGAACGCTCAGCACGAAAAGAAGGTGGCCGAGATCGTCGAGCGGGAGTACCCGGAGGCCTTTCTCTCCCTTTCGCACGAGGTCCTGCCCCAGATCCGGGAGTTCGAGCGAGTCAGCACGACCCTCGTGAATGCCTACACGAGCCCCAAGCTGAAGAGATATCTGAAGGATCTCGAGTCGGAGCTGGCTCGTCTCGGGTTTCGGAGAGAGTTCTTCGTCATGCTCTCCAACGGTGGGATCATGAACGCGGACTACGCGGGGAAGTACGCGGTCTACAGCCTGCTGTCCGGCCCTGCGGGCGGCGTGGTCGCCTGTTCGCAGCTGATCGGGGAACTCGCGAACGAGCCGGACATCATCACCGTGGACATGGGGGGCACGAGCTACGATGTTGCCCTGATTCGCGGCGGCAAGCCCACGGTAACGACCGAACGGTGGGTCAGCCGCTACCGGGCTGCGGTGCCGATGCTGGACATCCACACGATCGGGGCAGGGGGCGGGAGCATCGCCTGGGTCGATCCCGGAGGAGCCCTGCAGGTGGGGCCTAAGAGTGCGGGCGCAGCGCCGGGCCCTGCCTGCTACGGGAGGGGAGGTCGGGAGCCCACCGTCACGGATGCAAACCTTCTCCTCGGGTTCCTGGATCCTGAGACCTTCCTCGGTGGAGAGATGAAGCTCGACCGGGGCGCAGCGGAGAGAGCGGTCGAAGAGAAGGTGGCCCGCCCCCTCGGCCTCGACACGACCCGGGCCGCTCACGGCATCTTCCGCATCGTCAACAACAATATGGCGAACGGAATCCGTGTTGTCTCGCTTCAGCGGGGCTATGACCCGCGCGATTTCGTTCTCGTCGCCTTCGGCGGGAACGGTGCGATCCACGCAGGCGTGCAGGCCCGGGAATTGGGCATTCGGAAGGTCATCGTCCCGAGGCTGGCAACCGCCTTTTCTGCTCGCGGCATGCTCCATTCGAACATCGTGATCAGCAAGATGCGCACCTGCATCATGCGGTCGGACCAGGCGGACCTGGAGGCCATGAATGCCCTGTTCGGGTCGATGCGGGACGATGTCGAGAAAGACCTGCCCCTGTCCGTTCGGGAGGGGAGCGGGCTCGCGGATGAGATGCGCTTCCGTTACGCGGTCGACATGCACTACAAGGGGGAGACCCATGAAATCACGGTTCCCTTCGGCGTGGACGAGGAAGGCTTCGTGTCCGATGTGGATTTGGTGAGCGCGGTGCAAGCCTTCCACGATGCCCACGAGAGCCTGCACACCTTCTCGAACCGGGAAGATCCGGCGTACCTGATGAACCTCAGGGTCGAGGCGGTCGTCGAGGTCTACCAGCCGCCTCTCCGGCGACTTCCCTCCGCCGGGAAGGACCCGTCCGCAGCGTTGCGGAAGAGCCGGGAAGTCTATTTCGACGACGAGGGCGGGTTTCGGGAAACACCGATCTATGACGGCTCCCGGGTCAGGTGCGGCAATGTTCTCGAGGGGCCGTGCGTGATCGAAGAACCTGCCACGACCATCGTGGTCTACCCGGGACAGACGGCTCGACTGACGGAGTTGGACAATTATGAAATGTCGATATCCTGAGAGGAAAAAGGTAAAAGGTAAAAGGTGAAAGGTAAAAGGGTAAAGGCAAGAGCAGGTATTAGGTATTAGCAGTTAGGTATTAGCTCCCCCCCCCCAGGATACCCGCGAAACAGGGGTGGTGGGGGGTGGGCTAATACCTAATACTTACTGCTAATACCTTGTTGCTTCAGGATAGTGAATTTTCAGAGTGGTCCATCTCTGCCAGGCCTGCGGTCTGTCCCGGGGAGACCACGAGGGTCGTGGCAGG
>JAUWSZ010000451.1 GCA_030609865.1 bacterium
ACCCTTTCGGCCGCGCTCTTCCAGATGAGCAGGGATTTCCGCGTCACGGGGTGCAACCCTATGGGGGACGCTGCGTCCGAAGGGACCGTGATCCTTCTGGACGGAGGAACGGCACCTGAGCAGGTGCACATCCGAATGGACAAGCGAGGCCCCAAGCCCGGCAGCCCCCCGGACGGAGACATGGAGGACCCGGATGAGTTCATTGTCTACCAATGGGACGACAAGCATCAGGTTCTCCGGAGGAACCATCAGCCCGTGGCAGGACGAATCGTTCAGAATCCCTGGGGGGGGGCCGTATTCCGTCTGCTGAAGGATTCTTCCCGAGGGTTGCTTCGCATGTCTGTAACGACCCGGACACCGGAGGGGACCATGAGCTTGTCCAGTGCGGTCTGCATCCGAAATCCGGTGTAGCAGGCCGCCCCAAAACGCCCATCTGCGGCGTTGCACTCATCCTTCGTCACTGCGGCGTACAGTGTACGCCTCGTTCCAAAGGATTTCATGCGCCTTGCATCTGGACATTTTTGAACGGCCTGCTACTCAGGGAGAATCACATGATGCTGCTGCACGACAATACATATCCACCGGGAGCAACGAGATTCCCGACAGTCTGTTCGCCGAATGCTCGCGGGAGCATCCTTCTGCTCACCGTTGTCCTCCTGTCCCTTCTTTCGGTCCTCTTTCTGCTCGCCACGAACTCGATTCTGCTCGGTACGCAGGCCCGGGAATCCATCCGGGCCTCCCTGGAAATGCTCTATATTGCAGAGGCCGGCCTCGCCCACGGCCAGGCCTTCTGCCTCGCCCATGGAGAGACCTCTCCTCTTCTGGCCGGGGAAGCAGAAGAAGAGGGGGAGGTGAGCGAGCCTGAACCCGAGGCCCCCTTCGGAGCGTGGCTTCCCTTCGGAGGAGGCGAATACCGGATCCAGGCGTTCCGACTGCGTACGGACGCGCAGCCTTTCGTAAAGAAGGACACAGGGATCCTGCTCGTGGCCACTGCCCGACTCGACGGGGAGGGGCGGAGGCGAGCATGTCTGTTGCTCGACGACCCACCCTCGTGCCGTTCTCTGGCATGGTGGGAGCCGGATTAGGTCACTCTTCCCCGCGCATTCATGCCCCCACACAATCCGCCTGCCCGAGAACCGGGATGCCGCATTGGTACGGCATTTGCAGAGTTCCAGAGGGTAATCCGGCACACAAAAAGCCCTTTTTTTTAAGGTAACTACTTGAAATTCTTGAAAATATGGTTTAACAAATCAATTCTTTCCTTGACAATAATGTCAATTTTATTAAAAATGCGACAAAAATCTAAAGCTTTTCGTCCTATTGTTCGAAGAGGTGAATTACAGCATTGTACTTATCCGAGGAGCAATTTTCGTCACTGAACGGAACAAAACCACGGAAAACCATACCGCAGTAAAGGACGCCTCATGCTATTCGGGAAGAGGACGAATTTATTTGGCCTTGACATCGGTTCGAACGCACTGAAACTCGCCGAGATTCGGAAAACGGGAAAGGGCTACCAGCTCCTGAATGCGGGGGTCATGCACCTTCCCCCGGAGGCGATCGTGGAGGGGGCCATCATGAACGCCCCCGCGGTGATCGATGCGATTCGAAACCTGCTCGACGTGCACAAACCCGAATCCCGGAACGTAGCAACCTCCGTGTGCGGGCACTCCGTGATCATCAAGAAGGTGAGCCTGCCGGTCATGTCCAGGGAAGAGCTCGAACAATCGATCCAGTGGGAAGCGGAGCAGTATATCCCGTTCAACATCCACGACGTAAACCTCGACTACCAGATCCTCTCCCCCATTGCGGAGAAAGGCGAGGAAGTGGGCAGCGGACAGATGGATGTGCTGCTCGTAGCAGCGAAGAAGGACCTCGTGGAGGATTATGCCAGTCTCCTGCGCGAAGCGGATCTGCGTCCCGTCATCATGGATGTCGCCTCCTTCGCGGTGGAGAACATGTACGAGGTCAACGCGGATGTGGATGAGGATGAGGTGATGGCGATCTTCAACATCGGGGCGAGCATCACCAACATCAACATCTTCAAGAACGGGGCCTCTCTTTTTACGCGGGACATTCACTTTGGGGGAAATCAGTTCAACGAGGAGATTCAGAAGGCCTTGAATCTAAGCTTCCAAGAGGCTGAATACCTGAAGTTGGGTGGATCCGGTAGAGAAGAGGACCAACGGGAGGTCCAGGACATACTCGAGCGAATCACCGAAGTCCTGCTCAACGAGACCCAACGATCGCTCGAATTCTTTTCAGCCACCTCGGGCAGTGAGAAGATTCACCGGGTGGTGCTCTGCGGCGGATGCTCTGCCCTTCCCGGGTTGGCCGGCAAGATGGAGGACCGCCTCGGGACCCCGGTCGATCTGGCCGATCCGTTTCGGAGGGTGATTGCAGACCCTGGGAAGTTCAAGCCTGAGTACCTCAAGGAGATTCAGCCGTTCATGGCCGTAAGTGTCGGACTTGCCCTGAGGAGCGTGGGGGACTGATGATCAGAATCAATCTACTTTCCGATCGGGAGGCGATCCGGAAGGAGACGACCCGGCAACAGGTGTCCATCTTCATCCTCACGATCTGCCTCGTACTGGTCATCCTGGGTGGCATCCAGTTCTACCAGCACCGGCAGAAGAAAGACTTGGAGCAGAGGATCCAGTACGTCCAGCAAGAGCTCAAGGAACTCGAGAAGAAGGTGGGCGAGGTCGAGAAATACAAAGACGCAAAGAAGGAACTCGAGACCAAGCTCCAGATCATCGATCGACTGGAGAAGGGCAAGATGCTGGTCGTGCAGCTCCTCGATGGAATCGGAGAGACCATCCCGGAGAAAATGTGGCTCCATGAGCTCGGATTGAAGGGTGGCAAGCTCTCGATGGAAGGGTATGCGGTCGACAACGAGACGATTGCGGCGTTCATGAAACAACTGGAGCGTACGAAATCCTTTCGGACCGTTGAGCTGGTCTTGACCGAGAAGAAAGAGGTGGAAGGAGTTGGGATGAAGCATTTCTCGCTGGTGGCTGCCCTGGCTCCGACAAAAACGGAGGCAGAGGGGCCCGGAGCGCAAAAGGGCACAACCGGCGCTGCACAAAAGGCCAAGAAATCTCCATAGAAGGATGACGCGATGGCCATGGAACTCTCCCTGGACACGATTCTGGCGTTGGACCGAAGGAAGAAGATCCTGATTCTCGCCGGAGTCCTTGTTCTTTTGTCTGCTCTCTACGTGTGGGCCCTGTTGCTCCCTGCCCACAATACGATCAATCAGCTCGACACAAAGCTGACTGGGCTCCTGAACAAGAAGGCGGAGCAGGAGGCGATCGTACAGAACCTGGCGGCCTTCAAGAGGGAGTATCAGCAACTGGAACTGTTTCTCAGGCACGCCATGGCCCAGCTGCCGGACAAGAAGGAAATCCCCTCACTCCTGGAGAACATCTCGAATCTCGGAAGGGAATCGGGTCTCGACGTCTCCCTGTTCAAGCCCGGAGCAGAGAAGCCGAAGAATTTCTACGCGGAGGTGCCCGTGGACATCAAGCTCGTGGGGACCTTCCCCAACCTGCTCACGTTCTTCTACAGGGTTGGAAACCTGCCTCGCATCGTGAACATATCCGACTTGAAGATCAACAAGAGCAAAGATGGGCTCTCTGCTTCGTCCTTGGACACCGCTTGTAAGGCCACGACCTACAAGTTCCTCGAGGAATCGGAGCGCCCTCAGCAAGGAGAAGACGGTAAGCCGGCAAAAGGACAGACGAGAAAGAGCAGGAGGTCCCCGAAAAGATGAACACTGCTGTCCCCATCCGCAGGAACAGGAAAAGGG
>JAUWSZ010000403.1 GCA_030609865.1 bacterium
CGGACCGCGTTCTTCACGGCCTGCCGGCGTCTTCCCTTGCAGTTGCGGGGATGCGTCGGGCCGGCCCGGCCGGCGCCTCCCGGGTCGGAGGCCGCCGGGACGGCCAGGTCCAGAAGTTGCTGGTTCCCGAGGATGTGGAAGGGGGGACGATCGGCTCTACGTGCCTCGAGGTCCCGCCATTGAAAGACGGCCTGCAGGAAGTTGAGCTGTCGGCGGGTCAGGTGGAACGATCCCTTGATCCTCCATCTCTCATTCTGGTCTTTCTCGCTTTCCCGGGAAGCCTGCATGACCATGGAGCGGCAGGTTTCCCGGTGCCATCCGATCCGGCCGAGCCTTTCCAGGTCGTCCCGCAGTCTTGCGGCCAACGGCAGGAGATAACGGGTGTCGTCACCGGCGTACCGCAACTGGGAGTCGGAAAGAGGGCGACGGGACCAGTCGGACTTCTGTCCGCCCTTGCTCAGCCTCACCCCGAAAAAGCGCTCCACCAGGGAGGCCAGCCCGAATTCCTCGTGCCCGAGCAGGCGGGCGGCCAGCATGGTGTCGAACACTTCCCCTTCCGGCAGGAATCCGAACGTCAACCGCATCATGCGAAGGTCGTAATCGGCCCCATGAAGGATGAGGGGCTTGCGTGCGAGCAGGGCCAGCAGGGGAGAGAGATCCATTCCGCAGAGGGGGTCCACGATGGCGTTTTCTTCTCCCGCGGCGAGCTGGATCAGGCAGACCTTCTCGAAGTAATGGTGCAGGCTGTCCGCCTCGGTGTCCAGGGCGATCCCCGGCGCCTCCTCCAGCCGGGAGATCAGATCCAGCAGGCCGGAGTGGGTGTCTATGTAGAGGGAATTGTCCGCGTCCGTCGAGTCATTCAACGTGAGGATCCTCCTGGCGGGTTCGGGGAGTGAGGACGAGCTGGTCTGCTGACTCGACGATGATCTCCGGGCCGTTGTATTCTTTGAGGATCCCGGTAGCCTTCACGAAGCGTCCCTCGTACCCCGTCACCGGATGCAGCCCCTCTTCCACCAGGCGCGAGAGGTCCTTGCGGAAGATGACGGCCGTGAAATCGGTCCGGTAGTCCTTGCCGAAGTTCAGGTGATAGGCCTTTGGCCCCGCATGAACGTTCACAACCTCGCCCGTAACGCTCATCAGGCAGCCGATGTACCGACCGGCGTCGCTGTGGCTGACCTGACGAGTATCCTGCAGGGACCATACGCCAAGGCCGACAAGAAACGCCCCACGCTCGACCTTGCGGTACCCTCTGGCCACGGCCCTGCCGCAGCGGCCTATGAACAGGGTTCGGGCATACCCATACCGGAGGAGCTGCTCGCCCACATCCACGCTCCCCTTGTGGACAAAGGCCAGGGTCCTTCCGTATCCGTCCTGCGGCTCTTCCTTGCAGACCTCGATCCGGACGCGGCTGCCGAGCAGGACCTTTTCCTGGAAGTCCCTTGCCTCCTCATAAAGGGGCTCTCCGAGTTCGGGTGCGTCCACACCTATGTAACGAACACGTTCGCCCCCATCGATCTCGATCGTGTCGCCATCGATCACCCTCTCGACCGACCTCGTTTCCTCCCCGGCTCCATTCGTGCGTGCAAGGAACCGCTCCCAGACCTCCCCGGGGGACGGCTCCAGCATTATGCCGCCCACGACTCCCAGGACCATTCCAATGACCATCCCGGTCAAGAAACGATTGCTTCTACTTCGCTTCTTTTCCATGCTTCTGCGTCGTACCCCGTCAGAAATTAGCCGTTAGCCGTTACTTCTTGGCATTCACGCGAGGGAATGACGGCACCTGGGAGCGCGTTACACAATTGCGGATATTGCGAGCCGCAGGCGTGGCAATCTCCCGGCTTAACGCGCTGCGGTGCCAGGAGATTGCCGCGTCGCCTCCGGCTCCTCGCAAAGTCCGCAGGTTGCCCCAACCTCCCTATCTGGGGGTGCGGTGGTCCCTGATCCCTGACCCCTGATCCCTCACTCTTTTCCCTTTCACCTTTCAATGTGCTTCGGACCAGTTCCTGCCGATTTCCATATCCACCCGCATCGGCACTTCCAGGGGCATGACCCCCTCCATCTCCTCCCGGATCAGGGGCTTCACGACCTCCATTTCGGCCTCGGGGACCTCGAAGACGAGCTCGTCGTGGACCTGCAGGAGCATACGGGTCTCAAGGCCCTGTTCCCGGAGCCTCTGTAACAGCCGGATCATGGCAACCTTGATCATGTCCGCGGCCGTCCCCTGGATCGGCGTGTTGACGGCCGTCCTTTCCGCCAGGGACCGGATACCGGCATGCTCGGAGAAGATCTCCCGCAGGTATCGCCTTCGGTTGAGAAGGGTCGTCACGTAGCCCTTCTCCCGGGCCTGCTCCAGGCAGGCCTCCCGCCAGTCCTTCACCCCCTCGTAGGTCTGAAAGTATTGATCGATGAACGCACGGGCCTCGTCCCGGGTGATCCCGAGCTGATCCGCAAGGGCGTTCTGGCCCATTCCGTAGATCACGCCGAAGTTGATCACCTTGGCCTTCCTTCGCATCTCTTCCGTGACCTCCTCCGGCTTGCATCCGAACAGGAGACCGGCCGTATGCCCGTGGATGTCCTGCTCCTTCTGAAAGGCCTCCCGAAGCCGCTTGTCGCCCGATATCTGCGCAAGGATCCTCAACTCGATCTGGCTGTAGTCGGCGCTCAGCATCCACATTCCCTCGTCCGGGATGAACCCCTGCCGGATCCGCCTTCCGTTCGGCGTTCGGATCGGGATGTTCTGGAGGTTCGGGTCGCTCGAGCTGAGCCTCCCGGTGGCCGTGACCGCCTGGTTGAAAGAGGTGTGAATCCGGCCCGTCTCCGGGTGAATCTGGCGCGGCAGGGCCTCCACGTACGTGGAAAGCAGCTTCGAGAGGCTCCTGTAGTCCAGGACGAGCCGGGGCAGAGGGTGCTCTCCGGCCAGCCGGGTCAGGACCTTCACGTCCGTGGCATACCCGGTCTTGGTCTTCTTCGGGCTGGAGAGCTTCAGCTTGTCGAACAGGATCTTTCCGAGCTGCTGTGGAGAGTTGATATTGAACGGGCCTCCCACCAGCTCGTAGATCTCCCCCTCGAGCCTTGCCAGTTCCGCCCGAAACTCGACAGAAAGGCCGTGGAAGTGGTCCACATCGATCTTGACGCCCGCATACTCCATCTCGGTGAGCACCTCGATCAGGGGAATCTCCACCTCGTGGAAGAGGTGTTCGAAGCCTTCTTCACGGATCTTCTCTCCCAGGATCCGTGTGAGCAGGTACGTGGCATGCGCATCCTCGCACGAATACTCCGCCGCCTTCTCGACCTCCACCTCCTCGAACCCGAGCTGCGAGGCCCCCTTCTTCCCTGTCACATCCTCGTAGGAGATCATCTTGTGGTCTAGGTGGGTCATGGCAAGATCATCCAGCCCGTGCCCCCTCACCGAGGGGTCCAGCAGGTAGGAGGCGATCATCGTATCGAAGGCCACCCCTTCCACCTTTACCCCCTGCCTCTTCAGGACGAGCAGGTCGTACTTGATGTTCTGGCCGAACTTCGGCAATTCCGGGTTCGCCAGCAAGGGCTGGAGCCGATCGAGAACAGAGGGCAATGGGAGCTGTGCCGGCGCGCCGAGGCACCTGTGTGCCACCGGGACGTAGAAGGCCCGGTCGCTGTCCACACAGAAGGAAAGGCCCACCGGCCGGGCAAGCATCGGGTCCTTCGAGGTGGTCTCCAGATCCAGGGCAAAGCCTTCCCTGCTCCGGCCAAGCAGGTCGATCAGCTCATCCAAGGCCTTCTCGTCCAGGACGGTTCCGTAATGGGCGTCGGTCAGCTTCTTCTCGGCAGGCAGTTCCTCCAGGAAACGGTGAAACTCGAACCGGCGGAACATCTCTCGAAGGGCCGGCACGTCCGGTTCGCTTCGCCGAAGGTCCTTCGCCACCACGTCCAGGGGCACCCGGCAGTCGACTTCAACGAGTTCCCGGGTCTTGCGGATCGTCTCCGTGTTTTCCTGCACCACCTTCCTGAGTTTCGGCTTCTCGATCTCCTCGGCCCTGCGGATGATTTCCTCCAGGGAACCGAACTGCTGCAAAAGGGCGGAAGCCGTCTTGGGGCCCACGCCGGGCAGTCCGGGAAGGTTGTCCACCTTGTCTCCGGTCAGGGCAAA
>JAUWSZ010000654.1 GCA_030609865.1 bacterium
CCTTCAAGGCGGTAACCCTCCCCACGTACAGCACGACCGGTTCGTCCGGGTCGAGACCGAGCTGTTCTCTGGCCCGAGCCTTGCCGGCGGGACGAAAGCGGTCCAGGTCCACCCCGCAGGGGACCACCCCGACCGCTTCGCAGGGCACGCCGCAAAGCCGTACGAGGTGTTTCCTTTCTCTCTCCGACGCGGCAAGAATGCGGTCGCAGTGGGCGGCCAGGCGCCTCTCCGTGGTGATACGGAGTTCGGGCTCTACCTGTCGATGAAAAAGCGCGTTCTTCACCGCACCCAGCGTGTGGAACATCAACAGGTGGGGGATACGCCATCTCTCCTGTGCCCACCGCCCGACCCGACCCGAAAGCCAGTAGTGGCTGTGTATCAGGTCATATCGAAGGGCCTCAGAGCTTCGAGACTCTTCCAGCTCTCGGAAGAAGTCTTCCAGGTAGGGAAAGAGTCCCGTCTTGTTGACCGCTTCCCCGTCTCCGGCCCCCAGATGAGCGAGCCGCACATTCGCACCGAGGTCGACAATCCTGTTGCACGAGGGCCCGTGGAAACGCGTGTAGATGTCCACGAGATGGCCACGCCTTCCCAGTTCCCGGGCAAGCTCCCGGATGTAGACGCTCATTCCCCCTGTGTCTTTGGTGCCGAGTTCTCCCACCGGGCAGGAATGAACGCTCAGCATTGCGATCCGGAGCGGCGAAACCTCCAAGGGACGGCCTCCTCGACTCGTGAAAAACAAGATCCTCTGTTTCCGGTCGAAACATCAGCGACCACCCGCAGAGCAGGTAGTATGGGGAATGCCCCTAGAAGGGGCACGTGATCACCAACTCAGTAGAAATCCTCCTGTGGTCGCTGATACATGAAGAAAAATTCTGGCTCATGGTTATTCGCTCAAAAAAACACATGGATTCTTTGCCTAGCGGGTGTTCACGTTCTCTGCCTCTGCTCCGACCTCGGACATGGGACTGTCTCTGTCTCCAGTACCTCAGCCCTAGATTATACGCAAGCGCCCTTTCTAAGTCCGACCTGTCCTTTGGTCATCTCTTCCATATTCTTATCATGAGCCAGGATTTTTCTTCGATAAATCCGGCCTAATCCACCGGCGGCGTTTGCCTCAGAGTTGGTAAAATGATTGAGAACGCTTGGAACGGCAGAGCCTTTTCAATTCTCACCGGCGAAGCCGGTGGATTAGGCCGGATTTAGACAATGCGCAACCGGCACCTGTACAGCGGAACCGGTTTGCCCCCCAAGCGACGCTTGTATGCTTCAGGGCCCTTCAAGAACTCGAATCTCTTCTTCCCTTCTCGAATCGCCTCCCGGATGCTGAGCACCTTGCTGAGGAGACCTACGCTCAGCGAACGGAAGCGATTGTCGTACCCGTTGTTGTAGAGATAGACGGTGGAACGATCATGAAAGCACATTACCGCAGCCGCGGGCCTGGCATCAAGTTCGAGAAAAGAGAGCCTCAGGAAGCCTGCCTCGGCCATCTCTTCCGCCACAGACCGGAAGAAGCGGGCCCTCTGGCTCGTCATGAAGGCCGCCTTGTCCGACCGGTTCGCCCCGAAGAGCCCGAGAAAGGTGTCCATCGCATGCGCCACCTCGCGCGGGTCGTCCACCCGGCGAAATTCGATCCGGGCCGCCTCCTCAAGCCTCCTGAGCTTCCGTCGTATTTCGTGCCGCTCCGTCCCCTTCAACACGCCCAGGTAGTCCTCCCAGGTCGCCGGCAGGGCCAACTCGTACGAGACCTCCTCGCGGTCGAGGGAAAACTCGCATTCGAGCCTTTCCGCCACAGGGGGAAGCTCCTTCATCACCGTCGAGTCGGCCCGCACGGGGCCCAGATCCATATGTCTGATCCCTTGCTGTCTCAGCTCCTCGATCAGGAGCCGGAAGAACTCGGGCCCCCTCCCGCGGGCAACGACGAAATCCAGGTAGTCACACACATCCGGATCCCCGATGAACGAGGCCTCTTTCCCTTTCACCCGTAAGGGCGCGATGCCGATCAGATCCCCTCCCTGTCTCACCCCCATAAGGCGGGGCGCCCACCCGGCGCCGAATGTGGTCCACCACACCTTCAGCCAGGGGGGGAGCACAAACAGGCAATGCCATTCCAGAGAACTCCCCGTGTCCAGCCAGTGGGAAGAGAGGCTCTCAAAGGTCTCCCGCGTCACTCTGTAGGCATCTTCTTCTATGCGAAAGCAACGGTTCATGTTCGAGCTTCACATCCGGATCGTTCGTCCCGTCCGGGCGGCCTCTGCCAGCCCATCCAGGACCTTCATGTTGCGCACGCTTTCCTCCGGAGAAAACATCGGAGCCGTTTGCCTCGAGACCGCCTCGGAGAAGTGCTCCACCATGAGCTGATACTCGTCCGCACCCGGTATGACGTGTTCCTCCCCCGCCTCCTGATCCTTGCCGCGCATCGTGAAAAGGGCTTTCTTGTCCCACGGGACAAAGGCATCATGGGGCAGCTCGATGGCTGCCTCGGTGCCGACCACCGCGTAGGTCTGCTGAAATGCCGATACAAAGCTCGCCTCGACCGTTGCCAGCCGGCTGTCGGCAAAACGCATGGTGCCCACGAAGTGTACATCCACCCCGGATGGATGGTATACCGCCTGGGCTTGCAGGTGGCTCGGTTCGGCCCCCAGGAGCCAGCGCGCCACGCTCACGCCATAGCATCCCACATCCAGAAGCGCCCCGCCACCCATCTCCGGCCTCATTCGCGGGTTGTCGGAGGCTGTCAACCGTTCCTCTCCTATGTGGAAACAGAAGGATGTTCGCACCCAGCGGGGCTCTCC
>JAUWSZ010000231.1 GCA_030609865.1 bacterium
GGGCTTCCGGCGGGAGGCGGAGTGTGGTCGATGATCGCCTGACAAAGGGGCTCCATAGACGCGGCCGGGTCACCGAGTTCCTTGATCGCATATCCGTCCTTGGCGGACGCATACACCACCGGGAAATCGAGAATCTCCGTCGGTGAGTCCAGCTTGACGAAGAGGTCGAACACCTGGTCCACCGCCACGTCCGGCCGGGCCGCCGGCTTGTCGATCTTGTTGATGACCACGATGATCGGCAGCCGAAGCGCCAGGGCCTTCTTCAGCACGAAATAGGTCTGGGGCATCGGGCCTTCCTGGGCGTCGACCAGGAGCAGGGCCCCGTCGGCCATCCGCAGCACCCGCTCGACCTGTCCCCCGAAATCTGCATGCCCGGGCGTGTCGATGATGTTGATCAGAAAGTCCTGATACTTGAACGAGCCGTTCTTGGAAGCGATCGTGATGCCTCGCTCCCTCTCGAGGTCGATCGAGTCCATGAGCCTTTCCTTGACGACCTGGTTGTCACGGAACATGCCGCTCTGCTTGAAGAGCTGGTCGACCAGGGTTGTCTTGCCGTGGTCCACGTGTGCGATGATCGCTATGTTTCTTATCTGATGTTGTTTCATTGTTTCCGAAGCCTTGCCTGTTCCTGTTCTGCCGCCTTTCCGTGCTGCCCTGTGTCGCGTGCTCCCTTTTCCGCGTGTCAAAGACACGCGTAGGGGAGCCCTTCGTCTTGCCGGTGATGTGTGAGGGAACATCAGGGGCACGCTGGCGGGGGGATGCCCGTAGTCGGGGCGTTAGAAACTCTTTTGATTATCCCGATTCGGCCGTGAAAAAGCAAGACGCCACGACCGTCAGCAGAGGGTCATTCCTCAGGGGCGGGGACGATTTCGTGCGAGGCCAGGATCTCGCCGTTCGTCTCGTCCAGCTCCGCTCTTACGTAGTGGATGATCAGGGAGTCTGTGTTCACATCCACGCGCAGGTGTCCGAGGTCTTCCCGGAGCACCTCCCAGGGGGCATAGCGCTGCTCCAGACACTCCGCCCACGCGCTTTCCTGACCGGTCCCGGCGAGGACGTACTTCACGCCGCTGTCGCCGTACTCGGACACGGAGTACATGTGGTCGTGTCCGTAGAAGTATGCATTCACCCCGTAGGCTTCCCTGAGGGATTGGATGTAGATCTGGTCCGTCCCCGGAGTGTCGACGAAGTTGGCGTTTCCACGGGCATAGCTTCTTCCGGGCATGCAGCTGAAGTTCGGGCCCGCCCCGCCGAACAGGGTGTGCGCGAAGAGGAGCTTCCACCTCGAAGAGGAACCGGCCAGCGTGGCCTCCAGCCATTCCCGCTGGACCTCTCCCAGCGCGTAGCCCTCCGGACGGTTCAGCATGTAGGGATCGTAGGTCGAGAAGGCCAGCGGATCCAGCCAGATGATGTGGACGTCGCCCCAGACGAAATCCCCGAAGAACCCGTTCGGCTCCGCGTGGTCCAAGAGCGGAACGTACTTCTTCCGCGCATTCAGGGTCCAGTCGTATTCGGCACAGGCGGACAGGTACCCGGCCAGGCCCTCGTGGTTGCCGTTGACCCAAACGAGCATCGAGGAATGGGAGAACTCGTTGAATATCCGGGAAAGGGCGTGCACGTAAGACCAGGTCGCAACTGCCTCGCCGTAGCCGAAGTACACGGAGTAGGTGAGGGAGCAGTCCGGGGGATCGCCTGTCCCCTGGCTGCTGACGGGCACCATGTCCCCGAGGGAGACCACGAAGTCCGGTTCGTCTTCGGCCACGTTCCGGGCGATTCGGCCCACCCAGGGATCCAGGGGCGGGGTGGAATCGTGGAAGTCTGCGATTACACAGAACCGGAAGGGCGAACCCGGGTCCCGGCGCGTGTGAAAGCTCCCTTCGGGCCTCCAGGCCCATCCCTCATCGGGCGACTGTCTGTACGCGATTCTGTAGTAGTATCGGGTGTCCGGATCCAGGCCGTCGGGGATGGAGATGACGACCTTTTCGCCTGGACCCATACCGGACAGTTCGGGGGTCTGCAGGGGGTAGCCGCGGTCTTGCGGGTGAGGAGATGTGTCATAGGCCATCTTGAAGGAGAATCGATGCGTAACGTCCGCGTCGAGCTGGAGGAACACCTCGGCAGAGGAATCGGAGACGGCCCCAACGACTTCGGCCACTTCGAAGAAACGTCCTCTGGAGGGGCGGGGCCCCTCGTCCGGGCGGCAGCTCACGGAAAGGAACGCGAAAAGCCACAGGAGCTTCAGGCATCTTCTGGATGACATGGTTCTACTCCGAACGTGGCCTCTTTCCGCCGTTCTCGAAGGGCCGCGCGGGCCCGGTCCTGTTGGGAATTCCCTTTTCTCATCATACACGATGAATCCTGCACGATCCATCCAGAAGGAACCAGGCGCCGGGATCCGTCGATGCCCGGGATGCGGTCCCGGGTGGAAAATGAAACAGATTCGTCAAAAGGGAAATCAAATGCTTAGAGGATACGCACTGGGGGCGCAGAACAGCAGACGCCAAACAAAACAGACTCCAAAACCGGGAGGTCCGACGTGGTACACGAATTCGAAGCCGTGATCGTAGGCGCTGGAGGCTCCGGGCTGTTTGCCGCCCTGGAGGCCGGCAAGAAGGCCCGGACGGCCGTTATCTCGAAGCTCTATCCCATACGGAGCCACACGGGGGCCGCCCAGGGGGGGATCAGCGCGGCCCTGGGCAATGTGGAGGAGGACAGCCCGGAGTGGCACGCCTTCGACACGGTGAAGGGCGGTGACTACCTCGTCGACCAGGGGGCCGCCCTTCTCATGGCCGAAGACGCGGTTCAGGCCGTCTACGAGTTGGAGAACTGGGGTCTGCCCTTCAACCGGACCCCGGAGGGGCGGATCGATCAACGGCGCTTCGGCGGCCACACGCGGACCGTCGGCGAGGCGGCGGTCCGGCGGGCCTGCTACGCGGCGGACAGACCGGGCCACATGATCCTGCAGACCCTCTACCAGCAATGCATCAAGAACCAGGTCTCCTTCTTCGACGAATACCAGATCGTGGACGTGATCCTGGAGGGCAACCGTTGCGGCGGGGTCGTTGCCGTTCACCTGGCCACCAGCGACTTGCACGTGTTCAAGGCCAAGGCGGTCCTCTTTGCCACGGGCGGGTTCGGCCGCATGTTCAAGATCACGTCGAATGCGTACGCAAACACCGGCGACGGTCCCGCGGTCCTGGCCCGGCGGGGCGTCCCGATGGAGGACATGGAGTTCTACCAGTTTCACCCCACCGGAATCCGGGGCATGGGCATCCTCATCTCCGAGGCGGTCCGCGGCGAGGGGGGGATACTTTACAACCGCGAGGATGGGCGCTTCATGGAGACCTACGCCCCCACCCTGCTCGATCTCGCGCCCAGGGACATGGTCGCCCGCGCGATCCTGACCGAGATCAGGGCGGGCAGGGGCATGCGTGGAGACAAGAGGATCGATGACTACGTGCACCTGGATGCCACGCACCTGGGTAAGGAGGTGATCCAATCCAAGCTTCCGGACATCACCGAATTTTGCAAGACCTACCTCGGGCTCGATCCGGCCGAAAAGCCGATCCCGGTGCAGCCCACGGCCCACTACGCAATGGGCGGCATCCCCACGGACCTGCACGGCCGGGTGATTGCCGACGGGAAGGGGGGCCTCTACGAGGGGCTCTATGCCGTGGGTGAGTGTGCCTGCGTCTCCGTGCACGGGGCGAACAGGCTGGGGACCAACAGCCTGCTCGATCTCGTGGTGTTCGGAAGGAGGGGGGGAAAGCACATCGCCGAGTACGTCAAGGGAGCGGACGCTCCCGCCACAGGCAAAGACCCGGCTGAGGCCTCCGCCGCGAGGATACGAGAACTCATGGACGGCAAGAAGGGCCCCCAGGCCGGAAAGATCCGTGAGGAGATGCAGGTGGAGATGATGGAGAAGGTCGGGATCTATCGAAACGAAAAAGATATGCAGAGGGCGGTGGAAAGGCTGGAGGAGCTTCGCGGGCAGTACAGGGAAGTGCGCGTTCAGGACACGAGCGGGATCTTCAACACCGATCTCCTGGAGATGATCGAGTTGGGGAATCTCCTTGACCTTTCGCTCATCACCGCGGCATGCGCCGAGAACCGCAAAGAGAGCCGTGGCGCCCACGCGCGGGAGGACTACCCGGAGCGTGACGATGCGGGCTGGCTTCGTCACACCCTGGCCGTGCTGGAGGGAGACGAGGTGAAGATCGACTACAAGGAGGTGGACACGTCCAGGTGGGAACCCAAGCCGAGGGTCTATTGAACAAGGAGAAGAAAATGAAGATCGTTCTCGAAATACAGCGCTTCAACCCGGAAGAGAGCGCGGAGTCGACCTATCGAAGCTACGAGGTCGAGGCGGAGCCCACCGAACGCCTCCTGAATGTCCTGATGCAGGTCCAACAGTTCCAGGACGGGACCCTTGCATTTCGCACGAGCTGTGCCCACGGCGTGTGCGGCTCCGACGCGATGCGCATCAACGGCAAGGATCGGCTGGCCTGCAAGACACTCGTCCGAGACGTTGCCGATGCGGAGGGAGCGACGATCCGCATCGAACCGCTTCGCCACTTCCCGGTTGTGAAGGATCTCGTCGTCGATCAGACCACATTCTTCGAGAAGTACCGCTCCGTGAAGCCCTTCCTGATCAACGACGCGCCGGTCACGGGGAAGGAGAGGATTCAGTCTCAGAAAGAACGGGAATCCTTTGAGGACGCCACGAACTGCATCCTTTGCAGTGCCTGTTATTCCGCCTGTCCGATCCTTGACGACAATCCTGACTTCCTCGGCCCGGCGGCCCTGGCGCAGGCCTTCCGGTTTCTGGAAGACTCCCGCGACATGGGGTTCGCTGACCGGCTGCCCGTCCTGGACGAGCCGAACGGCGTGTGGGCGTGCGAAAACCACTTCGAATGCACCCGGGCCTGTCCCCGGGGCATCAAAATCACCAAGCACATCAATCACACGAAGAGAAGGATCAAAGATTCCCAATAACAAGAAGGATGAACCATGAAGAGAATACTCATCGTGTACGACAGCAGGACGGGCAGAACGCAGAAAATGGCCGAGCGGATCGCCGATGGGGTTCGTTCCACGGGCAACGAGGCCCTGCTCCGGCGGGTTTCCGAATTCAAGAGCTTCGGTGACCTGGAAGGATACGAGGGATACATCCTCGGCTCACCTACGTATTTCAAAGACACGACCGATGGGATGAAGAAATTCCTGTTCCTGGCGAGCCAGGCGGACCTCGTCAAGAAGATCGGCGGGGCCTTTGGCTCCTACACCCATATCGGAAGCGGCGCCAAGATGATCTACGACACGATGGAGCACGTGTTCAAGATGAACATGGCGGAAATCAATCCCTTCAACGTCAAAGAGCAGATCCTGGATTCCGGCAA
>JAUWSZ010000267.1 GCA_030609865.1 bacterium
AATTGGTAGTTTACGTTACAAAGTTCCTGGCCGAGTGTGATCCGGAGGTGGCCTCCCTGGACCCGACCCCTGAACCCTTGCGGCGCAAGCCGCTTTAGGGCTTGTTTCTACCCGGCCGGGATTCGCCTCGTTGTTCGGCGAGGATGCGCTGATCCCTCTCCTTGATGTGTTCTTTGGACCCGACGATAGGGTGCAGCTCCAGCCGGGGGGAATACCGGCTGTTCGGGACCGTTCGCCCCAGTGCCTCGGCCATGGCCCGGATGTGATGCGGGCCGGCTCCGCAGCAGGCGCCGATGTACTCGATTCCCATCTCCTTTGCCTCGAGGGCATAGGCAGCCATCTCCCTCCTGGTCAGCATGAAAGGGTCGAGTTCGAGGGGGAAGGCAGGGTCTCCATGGATCTCCTGGGCCTGGAAATAGGGCTTGTCCGGCGAACAGTGGTAGGCCACCGGCTGTGTGGCGACGTAGCCCGGGACGGCCTGCCGAAGCCTGGCGGCCAGGGGCAGCATCATGGCCGGGTCACGGAAGCAGTTGATCCCAACGATGTCCGCGCCTGCATCCTTGAGGTGCTTGAACGCGTCCTCCAGGCGGACGCCATCCAGGGTCTTGTCCTGGTACTTGAATCCCAGGGTGATCATGGCGGTCTGGCCTGCGGCCTTGATTGCCTCCAGGGCGATCTTCGCCTCCCCGAGATACTCGATCGTTTCGGCGATGTAGAAGTCCGTCCGTTCGAGCCCCTGGTATTCGATCTGTTCGTCGAACTGGCGGCGGGTCTCGGCGTGGGTCGCGGGATCTTCCGGATCGTAGACCCAGGTGTTGCAGAGATTCCCTGCCACCAGGATCCCGTATTCGTCCGCCACCTCTCGGGCCAGACGGGTCGCAGCCTGATTGATCTCCGCGAGGGCCCCCTGCATGCCGATGTCCTTGAGCTTCTCTTCGTGGGCGTAGTAGGCACAGGCCTGGATGACGTCGGCTCCGGCCCGCGCGAAATCGATGTGCAGTTGCCTGACCACCTGCGGGTCTTCGACAACGACCTCCGGGGTGTACGGGCCGGCACGAACGTAGCCTCTGCGCTCGAGTTCGAAGATCATGCCGCCGTCCCCGAGGACCACGTCGTTCTTCAGCCTGTCCAGAATCATCCCTTACCGCTCCCAAGACATGTTGTCGCTCACCCGGAAGACACTATCGTTTTCAGCCATTCGAGCAGGTCGTTGTAGTATGTCTGGAGCAAGGCCAGGAAAAGCACGATCAGCAGGATCGCCACAATCGTGAAGAAGGGATCGCTCGTTTCGGACATCTTCTCCCGGATCCTTTCGCCCGGGCCCAAGAGAAAAGAGAACACGAACAGGAGGATGACAATCGAAGCGAGTCCCGCGATGACGAGTCCTATGATCTGCTTGATCGGCAGGGGTTCGCTTTCTTTGAGTGCGCCGGGCTCAAAGTATTCTGACAGCGACTGCGCCATGATGGGTCCCGGGTCTGCGAAATGCGCGCAGGCGCTGAAGCCGGAGAGGGGAGGAAAAAGGGAGACCAGGACCAGGACGCACAAGAGGCTTGCCTTCATGTAATCGCGCCTCCTATTCAGCGAGCCGAAGGCGGTTTCCGCCGGATTTTTTTTCAACATCTAGGTCTACAGGGTAGAGAGGAAGCCGACGGAAATCAAGGCGGCACACACTCTCTTTTCACTGAAACGTGAATCTGCTATAGTCCTCCTCCGGGCAACGGTTTGCCGGCTGCCGGAACAGGGAGCGTCGAGGTATGCGTTATGTGCTCGTTTTTGTCCTCGTGGCGTCCGTCGTAATGACCTTCATCTTTGCCGACCACTTCCCCGGATTCCTCGCAGTATATCACAGGCTTCAGGAGGCGAACTGGACCGTTCGATCCTGGGTGGGAATGGCGAGTCCCCGTTCCTCCCAATTGTCGGAACGGAAGTTGAAAGAGACCGAACAGATCCTGCGGGAAGAGTCACCGGCAAAGAAGAAAGTCACCGAGCAGGACCTGGAGGAATACCAGGAATAGCAGCTATCCCTGTTCCGAATGAGATTTGATTGGGCTCCGTCTCTCCCTCCCCCTACAAAGTCGCCCTGCACAAATCTCATTCGGAACAGGAGATAGCTCCAGAGGGCCCCACGCCTAATTCGGGGACAGCCACTGAACTCGAATTCAGGGACAACCAGCCAATTGCCGAGTTCAGTGGCTGTCCCCGAATTGCCCACCCGTTTCGACCAGACGTGCTTCGACACCCTCACAGGCCGGCGAGGTAGTCTCTGGCGATGATCATCCTCTGGATCTGATTCGTGCCCTCGAAGATCTGCAGCACCTTCGCGTCGCGCATCATCCTCTCCACCGGTGTGTCCTTCAAGTATCCATACCCGCCCATCATCTGCACTGCGTCGGTCTTGACCCGCATGGCCATGTCCGAGGAATAACACTTGGCCATCGAGGCATACCGGCGGACCGACGGGTGGCCCTGGTCCTGCATGCGGGCGGCCCGATAGACGAGCGAGCGGGCGGTCTCGATTCCCATCAGCATGTCTGCCAGCATGAACTGGATGCCCTGAAAGGTAGAGATCGCCTTTCCGAACTGAGATCTCTCGAGTGCGTAACGGGCAGCCACCTCTGTTGCTCCATCCGCAAGGCCGAGCGACAGGGCGGCGATCAGGATACGGGTCTCTGCAAGGCCCTCGACCAGAAGCCCCCACCCCTCTCCCTCACCACCGATGCGCGCCTCCTCAGGGACGAAGGCATCCTCCAGGATGAGTTCCGTCGTAGGGGAGGCCCGCATGCCCATCTTGTCTTCCTTCTTGCCAATGCGAACCCCCGGGTTTTTCTCCTCGACCAGGTAGGCGGTGATGCCCTGCTTCTTCAGGGCGGGATCCAGGGTGGCAAAAAGGATGAAGACCTTGGCGACCCCACCGTTGGTGATGAAGCACTTGGCCCCGGTCAGGCGGTATCCCTTGCCTTCTTTGCTGGCCCTTGTCTGGAGCGAGGCCGCATCTGAACCGGCCTCCGGTTCCGTCAGGGCAAACCCGACGATGTGCCCCTCCTCCACGATGGTGGGCAGGAAGCGCGACTTCTGGTCTTCCGTCGATCCGGCTACGAGGGGGGCCAGACCGGCGAGGTGATTCACGAGCATCAGGCTGCTCGAGCCGTCCACGCGGGCGATTTCCTCGGTAACGAGGCAGCACGTCACGGCGTCGGCGGGTACCCCGCCGTACGCCTGAGGGATCTTGAGCTTGAGCAGGCCCTGTTCGACGAAGAGCCTGTGGATGTCTTCCGGGAACTCCTGGGAGGCGTCCATTTCCGCGGCACGTGGGGCAATCCTCTCCTGAGCCAATCGTCTGATCGACTCCTTGAGCACCCGTTGCTCTTCTGTCAACTCGAACATGTCGGTCTCTCCGCGTCTGTCATCCGGCCATGGTCAGGCCGCCGCTCACGCTCAGGACCTGGCCGGTCACGTAGTCCGAGACCGGCGAGGCAAAGAAGGCAACCGCCCGGGCGATGTCTTCCGGCTTGGCAACCCTGCGGAAGGGGATGGCCCTCTCCAGGGCAAGGCGGACCTTTTCCGGTTGTTCCCGGAACAGATCCGTATCCGTCGGGCCGGGGCAGACACAGTTCACGTGTATCCCGAATCGCGCCATTTCCCGGGCCAGGGACTTGGTGAAGGCGATGACCCCTCCCTTCGCCCCGGCGTATACCGTCTCGCCAAGGCTGCCCACTCGACCCGCATCGCTTGCTATGTTGACGATCTTCCCCTCCTTGCCTTCCACCATGTGCTTGCACGCCGCGTGCGAGAAGTTCAACACCCCCTTGAGGTTGATGCTGATCACCTTGTCCCAGAACTCCGGCTCCGTATCCACGAAGGGTTGAATCTTGTCCCAGCCTGCGTTGTTCACCAGGATGTCGATCCGACCGAATTGCTGGCAGATTTGTTCGATTGCCTTTACCACTGCCTGGCTGTCCGCCACATCCACGGGCAGCGCCATGGCCTGTCTCCCGATGGACTCCACTTCCCGGGCCGTCTGGGCGGCCGTGTCCGGGTTCAGGTCGCAAACAGCGATGTCCGATCCCCTCCGGGCCAGCTCCAGGGCGATGGCCTTTCCGATCCCCTGACCCGCACCGGTCACAATGGCCTTCTTGCCTTCCAGCTGCATGATGTCCTCCTTGTCTACAACAGGTAAGGAACTTCCACTCAACCCGGTCATGGTTTCGTTCTCAGTTGTGGCACTAGAGATAAAACAAACCCCTTCGGGGTGTCAAACACTGAAGGACAGGGGTCGGGGACCAGGGATCAGGGGTCAGTCCCAACCCCCAGCCCCGTTGGGTAGACGGGGGATAGCGGCGGGGCATCTGCGGCCGCCACGGCCACTTGCGAGGAGGTTTCAATCTACTGAGAAAACGAATAGGGATCAAACAGGGGATAACAAGTGACAAGGGAAAGTGAGCAGTGCCGGAGTATGCTGGTAGGCGCACAGCAGACTGTCGCCATTCTCCAGAGAGAGCTCGAGTAGTTCGGTGCTGTCCAGGGTTCCCTCGGAGATTTGCGCCGGGCGACTTCGGGGGAGCGGGAGACGGAGCCCAAGCAAATCGGAGAGGGAACCCTGGACAGCACCGATCCGCAAGCCTCTTTCGGAACATAGCGACAATTGTACGTGACGCCACTAAGCCCCTCTATAGAAAGCCAGCCTCCTCGCGTGGGGCCGGAAGGTATCCACCAGAGATCTCTGCTCCTCCTCCGACATCGGTCGAGGATCACGGCCCGCGCCGGCCAGGGTCTTCACCTCCTCGGGTGTGGAACAGCCGACGATGGCCACGTCGATCCCCTGCGAGAGGGCATACCGAATCAGCAGGTCCGCGGTGAGGCCTCCTTCGGGTTGGAGGTAGTGGGATTGGCCAAGGATCTTCATCCCGATGACGGCGATTCCCTTCTCCTTTGCAAGGGGCAGTGTGGAGTCGAGGAAGCCGGCCAGTGCACCTTCCGCGGGATTGACGGGCATCATGACGGAATCCACGGGGCACTCTTCCAGCGCCTTGGTCAGGATGGCAGGTTCATGGTGGCCAGTGACGCCGATGAATCGAAGCTGTCCCGAAGCCTTGGCC
>JAUWSZ010000236.1 GCA_030609865.1 bacterium
TTAACGATGTGGATTCGGAAGAACTGCCTGATCTGACGACCGTATGCTAGGGATCAATCGGTCAGGTCGTTGCCAAAATGTACAATGACGACCTGACCCCCAGGGGCCCCCGATGGCTCGCCCTTTTCTTGCAGCTTAAGGCGCTGCGAGCTAGATTACTTACCCCCCCAAGGCCGGGTAGCGGCCTCGCAGAAGGCGGTGGATCATGTTTTTCCGGGCGATGTCTCCAAGACCCGTTTCTTTCATGCCGTTGTCCTGCGCCCCGAACGCCTTCAGATCCATGACCATCAAGCGGATGTCTCTCAGGGATTGATCTCGCCAGAACGATCTCAAATCCAGGGGTAGCGGGAGTTTTCTGAACATGCGAAGCAGGTTTGTCTGATCCAGGCAGAGGTCCACCTCCCCCTTGACGATCCGGCGGTAGATTTCGATCGCCTTCGACCCGGTCCTTTCCGCGCTCAGGATGGCCTCGGCAGCCAGGTCTCCCGTGGCCAGAGCACAGGATATCCCCTCTCCGCCATTGTGCATAAAACCGGCAGCATCGCCCGCGGCCAGGAAGTTGTCTTTGCCCAGGGCAAACCGGCCCAAGGGGGCCATCATGAAACCGGCCATCCCCTCCTTTTGCAGGATCTCCTCGATCTTCAACCCATAGACGCCCTTCAAAAGGGCCAGGAAGTTCCTGTAATACTGCGATGCCTTGTTCTTGCCGATCCCGGCCACCCCTGCCAGGATCCGGCCGTCTTTCACATTGGCCCAGGCATAGACGCCCACGTCCCGGTGAAAGAAGGCATGGAAATGATCGGGGCTGATGCGAATCTTCCCCTGATAATGCATCTGTATGCCTGTGGCCCACGGCAGCCCCCTGACAGCCTCGGGCAGCATGAGCCGCACCGCACGGGAGTTCGAACTGTCTGCAGCCACCAAATACTTTGCGCGCAAGACAACCCTTGCTCTTCCGCCGTCTCTCCTGGTACGCGTGCAAAGGACCCGGTAGCCCTCCCCTTCCGGCTCGATCCCCACCATCCGTACGCCATCCTTGATCGCGGCGCCGCTCGCCTTTGCCAGGAAGTGGTCGAACCTGTCTCTCCACACGTAAGGGATCGGGGCTTGACCAGGAATGAGCACCGGCTCCTTCAGGGACGGGAAGTTCAAGGCAACCCCCTTGAGAAACGGAGGCTGTACGTAGACACCTTCCGGGATCACCCCGAATTTCCGATGCACGAAGTTCATCGTCCAGTGGCCCAGGAGCCCGGAGCACATCTTCGGGCGCGGCAGCTTCTTCTTCTCGACGAGCAGGGTTTCCATACCGCCGGCCACCAGTGTTCGGGCGGCTGAGGCACCGGCAGGGCCTGCACCGATTACGATTGCGTCAACCTTCTTTGCGGCCACGATGTCCCCTTTCCTGGAATGAGACGGATGCAACTATTCTCCCCTGTAGACAGGATCCCTCTTCTCTTTTCTCGCCAGGGTTGCCTCGGTGAAGTCCTTGGTGGTTACGGCCTTGTTCAACCCTTCATTCTCGACATCGAGTGATTTGGTGATGGCTTCGACGTACGGCTGATGGAAAGCACGCTTCGTCAACCTCACAGCAAGGCCGGGGCCGCCCGGCGGAATCAGCTTCAATGCCATTTCCTTTGCGTAGGGGATCAGTTCGTCATGGGGAAGTATCTTGTTGATGAGGCCAAGCTCAAATACTTCCCCTGCGGTCATTGTCTCGCCGAAGTACGCAATTTCCTTGGCCCTCTGGAAGCCTATCAATCTTGGAAGCAGATAGGCGGACGCGAATTCGGGAAGAATGCCCAGCCTTACGAAGGGCAGCCGGATCCAGGCGTGTTCCGAAACATAGATCAGATCAGCACACGAAAGGGGCATGGTGAATCCGGCGCCGATGGCAAGGCCGTTGATCGCCGCTATGACGGGTTTATCAAACTGGAAAAACTTCAAGGTGAGCCGCTTCTGGGCGATGTCGGTAAGCTCTATCTCCTTCATGATCTCCGGGTCGATCTCCTGCAGGGCCGCGAAATTGAAGTACCCTCCGCTGCTGAAGGCCTCGTTGGAAGGGTCCTTGCCATCCGGGTCCTTGGCGCCCGTAATAATCATGGCCATCGCCTTGTCATCCTTCTCCATGGCATCGACAGCCTGCCACAACTCCCAGAAGGTGTAAGGACTCATGGCATTCTTTCTCTTGGGCTGGTTCAGGGTAACCATGACGATACCGGTCCGGTCATCTTTTTCATAAAGAATGTCTTTGAAGTCCTCCACTTTCATGGCATTTCTCCTTTTTTCCGTTCGGATTTCGCGCAACATCTCAACAACGGGGCGCAACAGGAAAGGCTCGTGCTCTGCAAGGGAAAAGCATAGAGGGACCAAGGCTCGTGTGTCAACAGCCGGGCAGGGAGCAGGGGCCGAACATGGGTCCCTGCTTCTCAAGAGAAAGGAATTGAAACCGTACGGGACAAGTGCTACAAAGAAATGCGAAACTCGAACCCAGCCAAGGCAGGAGATGGATGATGCAATCCGCGGTGATCCAAGCGCTGAAGACCATTGTGGGAGGCGAACATGCGGCTGATTCGCCCACCCGTTTTCTCCGTATCGGACAAGAGGCCCCCGGGCTTACGATGGTCTCTCCCGGCACCGTCTCGGAGATCCTGGAGCTCTTCACGCTGGCCCGGGAGAACGGCGTGGATGTCATCACCTGCAACGACCTGGCTCTTCTCCCTGAAGATCTTGCCGGTCAAGGTCTCCTGCTCGATTTCTCCCGCATGAATGCAATCGAGCGGATCGACACCCGCAACCTGGTGGCCCACATAGAACGGGGGGTGACCTGGGATCAGCTCAACGCCGAGTTGAAAAAACAGGGGGTCAAGACCGTGGCTCCCGTGGCGGCCAACTCATTGTCGGTGGCCGAATGTGCGGCGGCGCGCGTGGTGGGCAAGGCCGTATCCAGGCTCCCTGACTACCCCCTGATGAACCTGAAGGTCGTTCTGGCGGACGGGACGATTCACAAGACCGGCACCCATGCCCTGAGCGAGGAGGGAGCCGACGGGAGGCATCACGACGGCGGTGCGTGCCTTTCCACCTGGTACATCGGCGCAGACGACGTCTTCGGGGTCGTGGTCCGCGCCTCGATCATGCTCTGGCCCGTCTGCGAATCCCGCTCCTGCCAGGTCTACACGTTTGACCGCATTGCTCCCCTGCTGGCTGCCCTCTGAGAGGTGCCTCGCCATGAGCTCGGCGTGGAATACCTCGGAATCAATCGCGCCGGGATGGGGCGGCTGCTGGGCGAAGACGACAGCGAGTTCCCGGCCTGGGCCTTTGTCGTCGGATTCGAGGGCCGCGCCCGCCACGTGGCCTTTCAAGAGGACCGGGTGCGAAGCCTCCTGTCAAAGTACCCGTGCCGGCCGGCAAAGGGCCTTGTCGACGCCATGACCGCAAAACTGGACCAGCCCTGGATGGAGGCAAGCCCCAATCACACCGCCTTTTTCGGACTCTTTCCCAGCATGAAGGGTTACGATGAGGCATGTGACGAGGCGGCAGGCAGGGCAGGCGTCCCGGCCGAACACGTGGGCAAGATCATCGTGTCCTTTGATCTGGGCAGGGCCGCCTATGCCGTGTGCGACTGGTTCAGCGACGCCGATCATACGGGGGCCATAGAGGATCTGAACCTCTCACTCGCCGGCGCGGGCGCCTTCTTTGACCGTCCCCACGGCGCACTGGCAAGGAAGATCTATACCAGCATCCCAAACCACCTGCCCGTGCTCAAGCGCATCAAGGGGTTCCTCGATCCGGGCAACATACTGAACCCCGGCCGCACCCTGAACGACGAGGACGAGGAGTGGCAGCCGGCGGAAGTCGACGAAGGCGAAGTCGGCCTGACCGAGCAGAACCTGAAACTCGTTGTAGAGAAGCTCGGAAACGCGATCGGTGCCGATTGGGTAAGCGACAACCCCGTGGAGTTGAGCACCTACGGCCGGGACTTCACCATCTTCTCCGGCGAACGACCCAACATCGTGGTGCTGCCTGCCTCTACCGAGGACGTACAGGCCATCATCCGGATTGCGTACAGGCACGGGATTCCCGTGGTGCCGCTCTCCACCGGTTTCAATCACGGGGGACTCACCGTCACCCGCAAGGGCGGCATCCTCGTTGACCTGAAACGCATGGACGGCGCCTGCTCGATCGAGGAAGAGTCCATGACCGTCACGATAGGTCCCGGGGTCCGGATGCGCTCCGTCTGGTGGGAGGCGGTCAAGCATCGGGCCTCGGAGGAATCCCACCTGAAACCGATCCTTCCCCTTACCTTTGGGAGCGTTTCCATGCTCTCCAATTACGTGGCAAGGGGCGGCGCAGGCACGGCCTTCAAGTACGGCGGAAACCCGGAGCTGATCGTCCAGATGACCTGGGTGCTGCCCAACGGCGAGGTTCTCAAGATCGGCCCAGGCGCCGTTCCCAACGTGGGGCCTCTCCCCCTTCACTACTGCCCGGGGCCGGAAATCGGCGGGATGTTCATCAACGCCGACGGTCAGTTCGGCATCTGCACGGAGCTGACCGCCAAGCTCTACCCGGAAAGGGACAACATCGAGGAACTGGAGGATGTCATGTCCGCGGCCAGCCTCGATCCTGAACCACACAAGGCCTTCTGCAACACCATCGATGCAATTTACGAACTGGCACGGGAGAACATCACGGATTTCATGTACAAGAGCCATCCCGGCGTATTCGCCCTGATGATCACATCCATGACAGAAAACCTGAAAATCAAGGATGTCATCGCCTCTTCGCCCCCGCATCCCCTTGGCATCATGATCTCCGCAAACGACCCCGAGGAACTGGAGATCAAGAGAGACATCGTCAAGGAGGTGATGGAAAGGCACTCCCTGATCATCATTGACCCGAACCTGTTCGGACCGGAACTGGCCGAAATGCGGACAACGGATCCCTTGAAGAAGAGTCTCGGCATCAAGCAGAATATTGTGGGTACCTACAAGGGTGCCTTTCAGTGGACGGCATGCATCATCAAAATGGAGAAGATCCCCGCGATTGCCAGGGAATATGAGAAGCTGGTCAAGAAATACTGGAAGACCTCCGATCCAACGATCACCGTTGAGCACGCCATGACAGGCACGGATATCCAGGGACCGCTGCAATACGGCCGCGTCGGCTCCTGCGAGTTCGACTGGTGGTGGGATCAGGGAAATCCGGAAGAGGTCAAGCGCGCCACCACCATGATCCACAAGACCAACAAGCTCATGCTCAAGCACGGCGGCCCCCTCTTCCGTAACATGTTTGGCGCCGGCGAGTATTACATCCCCATGTTGGGCGCCTACTATACGATCTTGAAGAGGACCAAGAA
>JAUWSZ010000136.1 GCA_030609865.1 bacterium
AAGGAACTGCCGGAAGACGCCCCGTCCGGCGTCCGATTCACGCAAGAGGAGGTATACGCTATCCTCGGCGGCAATGCGATATCCCTGCTCGGGCTCAAATAGAAACTCCATCGGGCCTCTTCTTTCTACAAATGACCATCGACAATCGCTACTACGACGCCCTGGGGGATGCCTGGTGGGACCCGGAGGGGCCCATGGGCCTCCTCCTGCTCATGAACCGGGTCAGGTACGGGTATTTCCGCCGCGTGCTCGATGATCCGACAAAAGTGAAGCTCTTCGACATCGGATGTGGTGGAGGCTTCCTCGCGGAGGCCTTTGCCGCGGACGGGGCGAACGTCTACGGCCTGGACCTGTCTCCCAGCACGGTTCGAACGGCCAGGGACCACGCCGCGCGGCAGGGCCTCTGCCTTCGCGTTGTAAGCGGCCGTGCAGAGTGTCTCCCCTTCGCCTCCGGCGTGTTCGATGCGGTCCTCCTGGCAGACGTGCTGGAACACCTCGATGACTTTCCGCGCGCCCTTGCCGAGTCTTCCCGGGTTCTCAAACCGGGCGGCCTCCTCCTGTACGAGACGGCGAACCGCACCCTGCTCAGCCGCGCCGGCATCATCTGGGTCATGGAATACATCCTGAAAAAGATCCCGGTCCACAGCCACGACTGGAAGATGTTCATCCGGCCGGCCGAACTCGTGGAGGCCCTCGAGGCATGCGGCCTCCGGAATCAGGAACTCCAAGGCCTCGCGTTGAAGGGCGGCGTTCCGGGGTTCCTTCTCAGGGCTGCCAGGGGCCAGGACCCCTGGGTGTTCGAGATCGGCAGTGATACCCGGGTGAGCTACCTGGGGTACGCGATCAAGCCTGCCTGAGAAGGGCCCGGGGAATCCGGCCGTTTCGCGTGTCGCACTTTCCGTCCAGGATGCAGTCGGAATCGCAGTAGAAGGATATTCTCGGGTGAGCCTCCTAAGGGAGAACAGGCACGATCCAGCCGTGGGGGTCCGGGCGTTCACCGTACTGAATGCCCGTGATCTCGTCATACAACCGTCGCGAGAGGTCTCCCACGGCCCCCTGATTCACCGCGTAGTCCTTTCCCTTGTAGCCGATCTGCCCGACAGGGGAGATCACGGCCGCGGTGCCCGATGCAAAAATCTCCGCCAGGGTCCCCGCTCCGATGCGGTCGATCACTTCCTCGATAGAGATCGGGCGCTCTTCCACGGGGATCCCCCAGTCCGTGGCCAGCTGAATCACGGATCGCCGGGTTACCCCGGGAAGGATGCTTCCACTCAGAGGGGGCGTAACGAGCACGTTTTCCACGACGAAGAAGATATTGCTCGTCCCAACTTCCTCCACGTACGAGCGACTGCACGCATCCAGCCAGAGGACCTGCGTGTACCCCTGCTCATAGGCCTCCTCAGCCGCCAGGAGACTGGCAGCATAGTTCCCGGCAGTCTTCACCTCACCAATCCCTCCTCGGACGGCACGAACGTATTGATCCGTCACGAGGATCCGGGTCGGGTTAAACCCCTCAGGATAATAGGCCCCCACCGGACCGGTCAAGACGAAGAACGAGTACTCCTTGGATACCTTCACCCCCAGGGCCGCTTCCGTGGCGATCGTGACGGGACGAATGTACAGGGACGCCCCCCGCGTTCTCGGCACCCACTCCCTGTCGATCTTGACGAGCGCCTTGAGAGCCTCCAACACGAACTCCACATCCACACCAGGCATGCAGAGCCTTTGGGCCGAACGGTTCATCCGCTCCATGTAGTCTCTCGGACGAAAGAGCCGAATAGCCCCCTCCTTCGTTCTAAAGGCCTTCAGCCCGTCGAACACCTCCTGGCCGTAGTGCAGGACCAGGGCGGCCGGGTCAATGGAAAACGATCCGTACGGCTCTATCCGCGGGTTGTGCCATCCCTTCCCCTCTTCGTAATCCATGTAGAGCATGTGGTCGGAGAAGAACGCCCCGAAGCCGAGCTGGTCCTCGCTCGGGGGCTTGGGGCGCCTCTTGGCTTGCTCGACTTCAGAGATCCTGATCTCCAGGTCCGGTTTTTCATCTTGCGACGTTGGCATGGTAGATTCCATCCTCGATTCGGATGATGTTTCTTTCCAGGAAGCCTTCTATCAACGCATCGTATCTATCTCTAAAGAACGGCTAAGTCAAGGCGCCTTGTGAGGTAATTGACAGACCCTCACAGCCCACTTATCCTACTCACCCACAGGCTTGTCCCTATTCTCCGGCCTGTTTGAAAAAACGGAGACAAATAGATATGGCGGCTGAAAGGATACTGGTAACGGGCGCACGAGGGTTTATCGGCGGGTTTCTCTGCAAGCGGTTGCTGGCTGAAGGGCACACGGTCGCCGCGATGGCCACCACAGAGAACAACACCCAGTATCTTCGGGACATGGGAATGGACGTTCGTGTGGGCGACCTCACGCGGCCTGAGACAATCAAGGGGATTTGTGACAACGTCGATATCGTGATCCACCTGGCCGCACGGGTAGGATATGAGGGAACCAGGAAACAATTCTACGATCAGATCCTGGAGGCAACGCGACATCTCCTCGATGCATCCGTCGGCAGGGCATCCCGGTTCGTGTACGTGAGTTCCTTTTGCGCCTCCGGCGCAGGGGGGGTGGCCCACCACATGCGGGGCCACAGGGAGGACGATCCGGAGAGAAGAACCGGGATCTTCTACGGAGACGCCAAGTACGACACCGAAAAACTGGTCTTTCAGTACCATCGAGAGAAGGGCCTCGTTTCGACGGTCGTGCGGCCAGCGAACGTCATCGGACCGGGGAGTGTATGGGTGGACGGCATGGCAGCCATGATGAGGGCCAGGCCCTTCTTCCCCCTCATCGATGGGGGAAAACACAGCGCCAGCCTCGTGTACATCGAGAACCTCGTCGATGGAATCATCCTCGCGGCCACTCAGGAGGCTGCAGCAGGAAAGACGTATCACTTCCGGGACGACTACGAAGTGACCTGGCGGACCTATTTCACGGATCTCGCCTCTGCGATCGGGGCGACCCCGCGGTTCGCGAAATTGCCTTTTCCGGTCGCCTGGACAGTTGCCACGCTTTTCGATCGTCTGCTCCGACCTCTGGGCATTCAAACGGAAATCACCCGGCAGGTGATCGGACTGACGGGACGAGACAACGATGTGGATACGACCAGGGCGAAAGAGGATCTCGGCTGGCGAACCCGTGTGCCTTACGAAGAGGGAATCAAGACCATCCGGGAATACGCCAAGGGTCTCTTCTCGAAAGGTCAGAGCACCTGACCCACACACCGTTAGATATCGTCCCCCTGCGGCGTGACTCTCATCCACCAAGGCGAAAGGGCAAAGGCAAAAGGCGAAAGGGATGGACCAAGTATTGAAGTGGGAATCATGGGAACTTGCGCCATCTCGATCCGGTCAGGGGGCTCTGACCTCTTAGCTTACGCCTGTATGGATGCCTCTTCATGACTTCAACCACCCCTTGACCCTTGGCCCTTTTTCCTTTTGCCTACGGCTACACCACCGCTTCTTGCGCGTCTCAGGCAAGAGTTCTTCAACACCCCGCTAAGGCCAGGTTGTCTTTCGCCCTTCCCTTCTATCGACCGCATCCGGTACGAGTTCGGGTCTCACACTGTCGGGCAGATGGACGAAGGCGAGACCGTCCGCCATGAGAAGCTCGGGATATCCGCCGTCCCGGGCCATGTCGTACACGCCGCCCATCCTCTCTTCGATAATATGCGTCAGTCCCGGGCAAGTGGGCAGCTTGATCACCTTCTTGGCCGCATTCACCTTGTCCATGTACCCTTCGAACTGATGGCTGGAGGCACAGGCGCACGTGCCGACCAGATAGACCTCATCCACCTCCTCCAGCTTGTCGGCAATGAACACCCTCGCCCCGGCGACGACGGCGTACTTCTTGCCCGGATCCACGACCGGCGGCAGGGCGACGGCAGGCCATACGCAGGCCTGGCAAGTTCCCCCGTAGTACTCGGACACGTTGGGGTACCTGGAAACATAGTACATCAGGCAACGCTCGAACGGGTGCCTCACATCCTCGACACTGGCCCCGACCACCTCGATCTCAGTCGGCTCGCCTGTCCCGAGCCCGTCCTTCATCCCGATCTGCACCTGGGCCGATTCGAGTGCGTGATATCCCATGATCATGTTCCCGATCGCCTCGGCCGCGATCGGGTCTTCCGAGGCCACGATCACGCCCGGTTCGCAGATCGGCCCCGCATGGGTGGCCCCTTCAACTCCCCATATGCCGTCGATCAGGGTCAGCCTGTGCTGATCGTTGATGATCTTGAAGATGTCGTTGCAGGCCCACGCCATGTCCATCGGCGTTCGGTGATACGGATGCCTATCGTCCGGCCTCAGCAACCCGAGCATGTTCTTGATCGACAGGGTCGTCAATGTGACAAAATTGTTCTTCATCTTGGGAAGGTTGATGATCACGTCCGCCTCGAGGACAGGCTTTGGGATGGAGGCCGTCTTCATGACACGGGGATTCGGCACTTCGGCCTCGACGAACTCGCACTTACCCAGATCCACGACCTCGTCCGCCCCTGCATCCAGCGCGGCCTGCCGGACCTGGGTGGCCTCGAAGACGAGCTCCATCGGAAAATGCCAGGCGCAGGATTCGCCCACCCACACCGTCCCCCCGTCCTGCTTGGCCCGTTTGACGACAGCGGCCACGATTGCCGGATGGGTTGTTTCCGCGTCTTCGGGTGGCGTCGGGAGACACAGATTCGGCTTGACGAGAACGTTGTCTCCTCTCTTGCAGATGCTCTCTATCCCCAACAGGTCCAGGGCCTCGTTGACCATCCTCTCGGCTTCGGCGTACTCCTTCCCGCAGGTGATCGCCACCTTGCTCTTGGTCTCCAGGCGGGGTCGTTTGAGGAAACTCATCCGATGGGCCTGAGTTCGATTCATCTTCGTCTCTCCTTTTCGTTCTTGCCGGAAGCTATCGAGTCTTTACCCAGATGCTATTGTACAGGCCCGCCCTTGAATGAGCCAGAGGGGCA
Source organism: bacterium (assembly GCA_030609865.1). The sequence goes on from JAUWSZ010000136.1 coordinate 5,012, forward strand.
TCAGCTAAAGGAGTGGTGAGGAAAATCGTGGGAAAAAGATCAGGGGGCAAAGTAGCGGACGCGTTGACGGCTTCCTGGAATATGCGGGCTAGACTTTGTGACGATTGTGGAGCTCTTTTCGCACCGGGCAGGTGCAGTAGGCGCCGTTTCCGAAGAAACGCATATGGCGGCAGGAAGGAAGGGGCTTGCCGGTGACGAAGAGCAGGTCTGCGATTGGTTTTTCCACCTGGCAGAGAGGGAATTCCTCTTGTCCCTTGAGACATGCCATGTCCCTGTCGCACTCAACGGGCGATTTTCCCGGCTTTTCATCCGTATCGGCCTGCGGCATGGATTCCCTCCTTCAGGAAGCACAACCCTATACCTTTCCAATCGGTAAAAGCCGGAAAAACTTGATCTTTTCTGCGCCTCCGCCCAGAAAAAACAGGCCATACCCGCAACGGATTAGGATACAGGCCATTGTTTGTAAAAGAAAAAAAACTGTTTCTTTTCTCCCCCTCCAACATGAGCATTCCATAACATAAGGGAGGAGATCCTCAACACGATCCGTGAGGCGGACCTCCAGTTTCGCGAGATCCTCGATGAGATCAACACGCGCGGAAGCGACGAAAATTCGATCATCGTGTTCACGGCCGACCACAGCATGATTACGGAAGGCTACGGCAAACAGGGTTACGCGGCTGTCGACCTGCGTGCATACCTGCGTGACCAGGGCATCGTCTCTCCAAAGCATTTCGGTGCCGCATGGTCCCTGAACCATTACGGGGCCATCTTTGATGTGAGAGACGACGAGACGCTCGAGGAGATCAAGCGTCAGCTACAGGGCATGGCCGTGGATGACCCGGAAGAAGGCAAGGCCTTCCATCCCTGTATCGTCCTCGACCGGGAGGCGATGAAGACCGGGATCGACAGCGACAACCCGTACCTGCCCGAATCCGAGAACACGATCGCCCTCCCCTCAGAGCTTTACTCCTCCTACTACATCGAGCACCCTGCCCCACCGGGGGAGAAGATCCGGTGGCCCGACCTGTTCATCTTCTTCCGGGGCCACTATCAGGGGACCGTCCCGGGCGATGCCATCGTCAAGGGAGTGAACGGCGTGGGACAGAGGATGCCCGTATTCCGCAAGACGGGCAGCCGGTGGGTCGGCATTCATGGCAGCAAGGGAACGACACACGTCCCCATCGTCTTTTGCGCAGCCTCTGTCAGAAAGGCCCATGAAGTGTCGTCTCCAGTCCATCGGCCTCCGGCATGAATTGGCGATCATCCGGATGAATCAATTCTTTCCATCGGGCAAGTCCACCCTCCATTTCTTCCATGGCATAACCGAGAACCTCTTCTAGATTCGCTCCATAGGTGACTTCATTGGTCTTGGAATCCCAGTCGTAAAGGAGATACCCGATGTCGCCGACATGGGACTGAGACTCTCGGAGTTAAGAAGACCTCCAAGAATTCATATCTGCCAAATCGACCAAAAAGATTTGTCGAAGAACATAAAAGTTCGATTTCAAAAAGCCAAACTATGACGAGTTATTAAATCGAGGCCTTTCTGCCGAAACAAACACGATATCATCGTAAAGGAAGTCGGAAGTCAGCTCGCTGAATCCCGCACGTGTCAACAGAGATTTGATCTCCGCCAGACCATAATAACTCTCATTCCAGAGCGTTTCCGCTTTGCCGCCTTTAATAGGATCCACTACTATGAACTTCCCGCCAGGCCTCAATACTCGTCGAGCCTCTTCCAGTGCCTGCGGCAGACGCTGAATCTCGTGCAAAGAGTAAAGCATGATAAGAGAGC
>JAUWSZ010000601.1 GCA_030609865.1 bacterium
CCTTCCGTTCGAGGACGAGGACGATTGACAGGCCTGGGGGGGGTACTGGTGGGGAGCTAATACCTAATACCTAACGGCTAATACCTATTTGCTAACTGCTAATACCTATTGTCAAACAGTGATGGCAGATGAATTGCCAGAAACAGGGACAGAACTTATGAGACACCCCACTAGACGGCTCCCCAAACAAGCAGCGCCCGTGAATCGAACATGAACAGGAAGACCCGAAGAACGACCCTACTTACTCTGCTCCTCCTCTTGAGTTGTTGCACCGCGGGGAACGGCTCTGAGCAGGATGCGACAGGCGAAAGAGTGCGAGGAAAAGGACCGGCCACACCTTCCAGAGGGATCTCCCCAGCCGGGGGCCCGTCCGCCCGTCAGGGACAAGGAGGCGTGCACCCCTCCCCCATCGCAGGCTCCTGGTATCCCAAAGACCCGGAAGCACTGCGTCGCCTCCTGGAGGGAACCCTGGAGAAGGTCCCGGTGCCCGATCCGGCCGAGACAGGCCGGCTGATCGCCGTCGTGGTCCCTCACGCAGGGTACGCCTACTCCGGGTTCACGGCGGCCCATGCCTACAAATGGATCCAGCAGAGGAGGCCGAAACGGATCCTGATGATCGGCCCGAGCCATTACGCCGACTTCCGGGGCGTCTCGTTCGGCGACTTTAAATCCTACGAAACGCCCTTGGGCCGGATTGCCGTGGACCCCACCGGAAGGAAGATCCTGAAGGCATGCCCGCTCGTGGGCTTCCATCCGGAGGCACACGGGAAAGAGCATTCTCTGGACATCCAGGTGCCCTTCCTCCAGGTCATCTTCCCTGAATCTCCACCCAGCATTCTCCCTCTCCTGGTGGGCCGTCTGGAGGAGGAGGACTATCCGGCCCTGGCCCACTGCTTGAACGAGCTCCTTGATAAGGAAACAGTGCTTGTAGTAAGTTCCGATTTCACGCACTACGGGCCGAGGTTTGGATACGTTCCTTTCCCGTACGAAGGCGGAGTGGCAGAGAAGATCCGGCGTCTCGACCAGGGGGCCTGCGACAAGATCCTCGACCTTGACCGGGAAGGCTTTCTCTCGTATCACGAGGCAACCGGCATCACCGTCTGTGGATACCGCCCGATCGCCCTGCTTCTCGAGCTTCTCCCCGAGGACACCCGACCCGTGAACCTCTACTACACGACCTCGGGCCAGTCGACAGGGAATTACAGAAACTCGGTGAGCTATTGCTCCCTGGCCTTCACCCGCCGCGCCCTGTGGGGATCAGGGGCCGGGGCAAGCGGTTCGAGGCCGGGGGAGGGAAGGACGATGAAAAAGGCTAAGAACCCGCCGCGGAAATCGGGAGCGGGCGAGGCGGCCCTGACTTCTGCGGAGAAGGCCACCCTGCTTCGGCTGGCCCGCGATACGGTGGAAGGATACGTCAAGGACCGAAAGACGCCGGACCCGCGAGGCGGACCCTACGCGATCACGCCGGCCCTTCGTGAGCATCGAGGCGCCTTTGTCACTCTGAAGGCTCATGGGAGACTCCGAGGCTGTATCGGATACATCCAGCCCATCGAACCCCTCTACGAGACGGTCCAGCAGAACGCCATCAACGCGGCAACCCGTGACTCTCGTTTCAGCCCGGTAAAGACGGACGAGCTTTCGACGATCGAGATAGAGATTTCCGCCCTCACGCCACCCGTACTCGTCTCCTCCTATCAGGACATCGTCCTCGGCAGGCACGGAATCATTTTGAAAAAGGGATCGCACCAGGCGGTGTTCCTGCCTCAAGTGGCCCCGGAGCAGGGCTGGGACCTGCCGGAGACGCTCCGACATCTCTCCCTGAAGGCGGGGCTTTCCGGCGATGACTGGAGGGATCCGGATACGGAGTTTCTCGTGTTCACTGCGGAGGTTTTCGAAGAGGAATAAGAAAGGAGCGAAGCAGGCTTGAAACAGGAATCAACGAAAGGGTTGACGGTTGTCATCCCTGCCTACAACGAGGAGAAGGGGATCCAGGGGGTCGTAGACCGCATATTGACCGCCATGGAGGAATCAAACCTTCCTTTCGAGATCATCGTGGTAGACGATGGTTCAACGGACCGGACCGTGGAGTCCCTCCGGGAGAAGCCGGTCAAGGTGCTCCAGCACGAAGCCAACCGGGGCTACGGTGCCGCCCTCAAGACCGGGATCCGGGCTTCCCAGTACAGTCACGTCGCGATCATAGACGCGGACGGGACGTACGAAGAGCGGGACTTACCGAAGCTGATCGGGCACATGGAAACCCATGACATGGTCGTGGGCGCCCGGACGGGAAAGGGCGCGAAGATTCCGCTGATCCGGAGGCCTGCGAAGTGGATCTTGAACAAGCTTGCCAACTTCCTCACCGAGACGCGCATCCCTGACCTCAACTCCGGGTTTCGGATCTTCGACAAAACAGTGGCCAAGAAGTTTTTCAACATTCTCCCGTCCAGTTTCTCATTCACCTCCACCTTGACCATAGCGCTGCTCACGAACGGATATTCGATCAAGTATATCCGGTCCGGGTACAAGACGAGAAAGGGAAAGTCGAAGATTCGCCCGATACACGACACCGTGAACTTCTTTTCCCTCATCGTCCGGACCGCCCTCTATTTCGCACCCATGAAGATCTTCATGCCCCTGAGTCTTGCGATGATCGGCCTGAGCCTGTTGAAGATGATCCTGATCGATATCATACTGATCCAGAACATGACGGATTCGACCCTCTTTCTGTTTCTCGCCGGCATCCAGGTCGGCATGCTCGGCCTGCTGGCCGATCTGATCGACAAGAGGAGCCCGCCCAGGGGTAAGGATGATTAGCAACGCGTCTCAAAAGATGTGTCCGTGATTTTGGCAAATTGAGTTGTGCCATGTAGCTATGGTATTTGCCCCATTATCGCTCGTCCTCGTCGTCGTCCTCGTCCTCGTCCTCGTCCTCGAACCGAAGACAGGGGATCGTAGTGCGGCATCAATTCGATAACCAGAACCAGGCCATCTATCAGCTCGAGTTGCAGTCCGTAAAAAAAGAACACGGCAAAAGATCGAGGACGAGGACGACG
>JAUWSZ010000254.1 GCA_030609865.1 bacterium
CCATACCCTGCCCCCCTTGAGCACTTCGTGATGGGAGAACCGTGAGGTCGGAACGACCGCGACTCACAATCCCCCAAAGGATCTTGTCCCTATTCGATCTTTGTGAAGGCCCTGTATCCCGGAGTCTCCCAATGACCGGTGGTCGAGTTGACTCCGAGCACGCCCCAATAGCACAAATGGCCGGCCTCGATGCTGTTCCACCAGGAAGCGGGCATCACGAGGAAATCGTCAACGAGCCAGAAATCGGCGCGGTAATAGCCAACGCCGGAGTAGTAGAACAGGGTATAAAACCGGTAGACGTCGCAAGGCCCCGGCGTCCACTGGAAGGTCGGCGCTTCGGCAGCATCCGATCCTTCCGGGGGTGACAAGAGCAGGATCGGCAGCCCCGTCTCGTTGGAATCCCCACTCTCGTTTCCAGAGGTATCGAAAGCCCTCACGACGAAGTAGTAGTGGGTATCGTCATCGAGATCCTGAATCGTACAATTCGTCTCGGGCCCTTCCCACTCGGGTCGATCGTAGTCGAAGGTTTCATCTTCTTCGCGCAAGTAGACCCGATAGCCGTCAAGGTCCGGTTCACTGTTGGATCCCCAGATCAGCGTTACATCGAGTGCAACGGCGCTTGGAGAGTTGACGATGAGCATCAGTAGGGTGCCCGCTAGTAATAGCAGGCTGGTTCTGACGAAGATCGAGAATCGAAGTAGTCGCATAGGTCTCTCAGAAGCACCATCACGTGGAGCAGGTAGTGTTGCTTTCCCTTAGCGGTTGTCTCGGAAGGAACCCGGAATCCACATTGCCGCCCCCTCCCTCAGCAACGAACGTGCCATCCGCCCCGCGATGTTGAATCAACATGAACAAATCGAGGAAGAAGACCGGATCGGTAACAAAAAGGGCGGGCAAAGCCCTTTCGGGTTGAGTCAGGGGGGAGCATCTCGGGCGCGTCGAGGCGGGGAATGAGGCCCTCCGCTTACAATGTTGAATTACGAAAGCTGTGATCCCACGGATCGGGTAATCATAACACCGTCCCATGACGACGCGGGCCATGTCCTGGAAGGATATGGCCCTTTTTTCTGGCAAGGGACAGGCCCCTGCCTGTATACTCCCCGGCAACATCCGGGCATAGGAAACGAGAGAAGGGGCAAAAGACCATGAAATTGACAGTCGCGAAAGCCATCGTACGTTTTCTCGAGCAGGCCGGGGTCGAAATCGCCGCCGGCTACAACGGACACGGAAACTGGGCCATGCTCGATGCGGTCGAGCACGAGAGCAAGATCCGGGGAATCAAGACAAACGCAGAAGACGCCGCGGTCCATCTGGCCGATTGCTACTGGAGGGTGCGTCGGAAGCCACCCTTGCCGGTGGTCTTCACCACGGTGGGCCCGGGCAATATGAACATCTGCGCAGCCCTGGCCAATGCCTTCTATGAATCCTCTGCCATGCTGATCATCGCAGGCGCGGGCCCTACCCAATGGTTCGACAAGGGCTGTTTCGAGGAATGTTACCGCTACGGCCCGGAGGAGTTCACGCAGGTCGTCAAGCCCATCTGCAAGAAGGCCGCCCTCGTCACCCGGCCGGACACGGCCCTCGAGATGGTGGTGCGGGCTTACAAAGAGGCGATTTCCGGCAGGCCCGGGCCCGTGCTCGTCCAGATTCCGTTCGACATCCAGCATACGGAGATCGAGATCGAATCGATCCCTGAGGCCGAGCCCTGGACCCACATCCACCCGCCCGGCCCGAGCCCGGTCGCGCTGGACAAGGCCGCCGGCCTGCTCAAGGAATCGGTCCGGCCCCTGATCCTCGTCGGCAGCGGCATCCACAACGCCCTCGCGCATGACGCGTTGCGGGTGTTCGCCGAGGAATTCCAGGTTCCGGTGGGGACGAGCTTCTCCGGCAAGGGGGCCCTGAGCGAGGCCCACCCGCTCAGCTTGGGGGTGCTCGACCCGTCCGGCACAGGCCACGGGTTCCGGGCAGCCCGCGAGTGCGACCTTCTGATCGCCGTCGGTGTCCGGTTCCACGACTTCAACACCCTCGCGTGGAACATGTATCCGATTCCTGAGTCGACCAAGCTGGTGCACATCGATGTGGACCCGATCGAGCTGTCACGCAACTACCCCTCCGAGGTCGCGATGGTCGCGGACGGGAGGCTGGCCCTGGAGGGGCTGGCCAGCACGGCGCGGCGGGAGAGGGTTGCCCCTGACAAGCACAAACCCTGGCTGGACGAACTGGAGGCCTGGCGAAGGGAGTGGCTCGCCCAGATCGACGGGCTCGTCAAGTCGGACGCGGCTCCTCTCTCGAATGCCAGGCTGCTCGCCGATGTCTCCGAGGTGATTGCCGAGACGGATCCGGAAACCTCGGTCCTGTTCGACACGGGCAATCTGCTCTTGTTCGCGCCGGCCTTCTTCTCCGCCCGCTCCCGCTTCGTGGCCACGAACAACGGGCATTTTGCGAGGATGGGCTGGGGGTGTGCCGGGGCGCTCGGGGCAAGCCTGGGCAACCCGGAGCACCCGACCCTCTCGATCGTGGGCGACGGGTCCTTCATGATGTGCGGACTGTCGATCGCGACTGCATGCGAATACGGAATTCCGGCCATCTGGGTCGTCCTGAACAACCGAACGATCGGGATCGAACGCGAAGCGATGGATGCCGTCTATGGAAGGTCGTCGTTCTGCGACACACGGATCCAGAAGACCGGTGAGCCCTGGGGTCCGGACTTCGTAAAGCTGGCTGAGTCGATCGGGATTGCGGCGAAGAAGATCTCTCGCCCGGGCGATCTGAAACCCGCAGTGCATGCCGGGCTCGCGGGGAACGAGCCCCTCCTGCTCGATGTGGATATCGACCCGGCAGACGCCGGATACCGGAACGCTCTCTTGCCGATACCCATCCGGTGGGACCAGCAGCCGGTCATGAACCCGGATGAGTGGGCAAAGAGCATCTTGCCTGAATAGGGGCCCGATTCAAGCGATACGGGACGGCTGGTCTTCCACGCGACCTCCCGGTTTCCCATCCTCCTCGTCCTCGAGCATATGCTTGAGATCCCCGTCCACCGTGCCCCGGACCTGCTCTCGCTCTTCCTCGAAGTCGAACCCTGTCCAGATGCCGATGGACCCGAGGATGGAATCCTGCGGGTGGAACTGTCGGAAGATCTTGAAGTAGTAGGCCGCCTCCCGGCTGTTGATCACGGCCTCGGGGTTCTCTGCCTTGATGCGCTCGTACTCCTCTTCGCTCATCTCCATTTCCGCCAGACTCTCGCCCAGGCTCTCGCAGCCCGCCCCCTGGGTGTACTGGACCTTGTAGCGCCAGAGGATCTCATCGGGAAGGATTCCCTCGTCCTCGAAGGCCTTGCGGAGGATCCACTTCTCGATTTTTGCCCCGACCTTTTCGGACTCACGGATATTGAGTTCAGGGGGGATCTTCATGGCCAGGTCGATCATGGCCACGTCGAGGAATGGCACTCTCAACTCGAGGCCGAAGAGCATGCCCATCCGGTCGGCCCGCTGTAGGTTGATGTTGTGGAGATTGCCGATGCAGCGCCTGGCCTCCTTGTTCAAGCCTTCCATCGGGAAGTGCTTCATGTAGTGATAACCGGTGAAGACCTCGTCCGCGCCCTCTCCCGTAAGCACGACGGTCACATATTCTGCGGCCAATTTGCAGGTGAAGTAGCAGGGAACCGCGCATCGGACCAGAGAGGGGTCGTAGCTTTCCAACTTTCGGATGACCGTGGGAAGGGCCTCGTAATACTCCTCCTCGGTGAAGATCAGCTCATGATGGGTCGAGCCGATGTGCTCGGCCGCGATTCGCGACGCCTTCAGGTCGTCGCTCTCTACGCCGTTCTCATCCCGCATGCCGACGACAAACGTGTGGAGATTCGGAATTTCCTCTGCGGCGATGGCGGCCACCAGGCTGCTGTCCAGCCCTCCGCTGCAGAAGGAGCCCACGTGGATCTCCCTGTCCGAAAGCAGCCTCTTCTTGACCGCCTGGATAAAGGTATCGCGAATGATCTCGCAGGCATCGTCCACGTCCGTCAGCAGGTGGTCCTCGATCTCAGGGATCTTGTAGTATTCGACAAACCCCTTCTCTGGCGTGTAATAGGTGCCGGCCGGAAACTCGTGAACCTCGTTCACCCCCGCCAGGGTCATGGCCCCGAGTTCCGAGGCGAAGTAGAGCCTGTCTCCCAGGTGCCCGTAGTAAAGGGGCTTGATCCCGATCGGGTCCCGGGCCAGCATGAAATCCTCGCCATCGTAGATGGCAAAGGCGAACATCCCATCGAGGTCCTTGACGCACTCCGGGCCCTTTTCCCTGTACAGATGGAGGATGGTCTCCGTATCGGACTGGGTCTTGAACGGGTAGTTCGAGACCAGTTTCCGCCGAAGGCGCCTGAAGTTGTATATCTCTCCGTTGCAGATGATGCCGGACCCATTGCCGTTCGCCAGAATCGGCTGGTGTCCGCCGGCCACATCGACGATCGAAAGCCGCGTGTGTCCCAACACGGCCCCATTGACGCTGTGAATCCCCCGATCGTCAGGGCCCCGGTGGGGCATGGCATCCAGCATACGATTGATCGTTTGTGTGTCCCTTCCGCCAAAACATCCCGCGATGCCGCACATACAGGTAAGACCTCCTTCCCTTATCCAGTGGAGACCTTCGATTCGCCCGGCACCTCGCATCGACACGGGCAGGAAAAAACGAAGGTCAAAAAAAACGGGGGCACAGGCGATTCCGTGCGAATCGCTGCTGCCCCCCCAAGGCCAAAGAGCCGACAGACTCAGACAAAACCCTGAGAATAGACTCCTAACTCACCTATTCTATTGTGTTTTCCTTAGTTAAGTATCCCTGAAACGACAGCCATTGCCATTAAGCTACGCTTCGCAGAAAAAGGAAAAAGGTGCCCGGCAATTCGGACACCTCTGTCTGTAAGGAACCATGGAATCAGCCTTCGCAGGCCTCGGGCCTGCCATTGACGCAAAAACGAGGAGCTTTGTCTTGCCCCTCTCTCAATTTCTTTTGAGTACAAAACTTTTTAGTAGGAACATTATAGTCGGCCCACGAGAAACTGTCAAGGCCTTCCTACAAGGTAGTATACTCCCCATTCAAACACACCGGGATGAGGCCTCCGCACAGGCCGGCCGTTGCCTTGATAGGCCGTATCGAATGGGGAAGTCCCTTTGGGAGATAC
>JAUWSZ010000018.1 GCA_030609865.1 bacterium
CGTTCTTTCGTTTTTCCGTTCTTGTCGATCAGGGTCATTTCGGCCGTACTCGTGCCGTCGCGAGGGGCCGACAGGACGGCATCCACCTTGTCGAGAACCTCTTCCCCGGTGAGGGCATTCACCGGCCCTGTGGCCAGAAACACGGCCAGAAACATGGTGAAAAGAATTGCTTGCTTTTTCCGTTTCATATCTCCCTCCGATCGGTCTGTCCTTTGGCTTGAACCCTCTTGCCTTTTGCCTTTCCTGATACCAAGGGATTCCCGCCTCCGAGGCTGTCGAAAAACACCAATTTGCCGTCATCCCCGCGCAGGCGGGGATCCCTAAGCACCTGAAGCCATTGGATTCCTGCCTGCGAAGGAATGACAGCGAAGTAGAGATTCTCCATTAATCGACACCCTCCTGGCGCGGGAATGACGGCGAGTGCCGACGAGCGGAGAGGTTCCTTATGCAAAAAAAGTTTGCTCTGGCATTCTCTATCATGATAGAGTTAGAAATAAACGACAGAAGGAGAAAACACGATGTCGAGCAACGAGGCCTTTGCGACTAAGATCCCGCGAGAGCTCAAGCGGGCCCTCGACGAAGTCTGTAGAAAGCATGGACTGCGGAAGAGCTTCGTCGTCGAAAGTGCGCTGCGTGAGAAGATCGAAGATCTCCTTGACACCTATGATCTCAAAGAGGCCATCTCGGAGGGTGACAGCTTTCGGCCCTGGAGCGAAGGCAAGAAGGTGTTGCGGAAAAAGGGTCGGGCATGAAGAAGTACACGGTTCTGCTCGAGAGGAATGCCGAACGCGCACTCCATGATCTTCCGCGGAGCGACGTTGGGCTGATCAGTGATAGCCTGGACGCGCTGGAGTCTGATCCCCGTCCCCCTGGCGTAAAGAAGCTTCTCAAGCAGGAAGGTTACCGAATCCGAAAAGGAAAGTATCGTGTCCTTTTCACTGTGGACGATGCGGCGCGACTCGTTCGGGTCTATCGAATCGGTCATAGGAGGGATGTCTACCGTTAGAATGGACTCTGCCGTTGTTCTTCCTTTCAAGGATTACGAGAAGACGGTCTTCAAGCTGATGGACCGTCTGGAGGTGGCCCCGCTGCTTGCCGAGCAGGGCCTCATCCTGCTCAAGCCGAACCTGGTGACCAGCTCGCCACCGCCGGTGACCACGGATGTGGGCATGGTCGCGGCTGTGGCAAAGTGGTGCCGGGAGGTGACGAGCGCCACGATCGTGGTCGTGGAGGGAAGCGGCGAAGGGGAAACGCACCAGAACTACCGCCACCTCGGCTACCGGAAGAAGGTCCCTGCTGATGACTTCATCGACCTGGACCGGGAAGAGATCGCCGAGTACGCCCATCCGGAGGCGGAGCGGTTCGCGAGGATCTGGCTTCCCAAGCTCGTGACCGAAGGCTTTCTCATCTCCATTCCGGTTCTGAAGGATCATTCGATGGCCGGGGTGACCTTGAGCATCAAGAACATGATCGGGCTGCTGCCGGCCAGCCATTACGGCGGGTACTGGTCCTTCAAGAAGTCCGCGGTCCACGACGGCGACCTGGATCAGGCCATCGCAGACCTTGCCCGGTACCGTGCGCCGGACCTTGCCCTGGTCGACGGGCGCATCGGGATGAAGGGGAGTCACCTGAGCGGAACGCCCTGCAGCCCGCAGAAGAGGGTGCTTGTGGGGGGGCGGAATCCGTGGGCCGTGGATGCCAGGGCGGCATGGATTCTGGGGTGGAGCTGGGAGCAGATCGGCCACCTGCGCGCCACGCGGCCGTTGTTCTGCGACCAGGAGAGTCCGCTTACCACTTGTAGAGGACCTGGTAGGTGAAGGCCTCCTCGCTCTTCTTGGGGACGGTCACCTCGAACTCGACCTTGTAGGCCTCCTTTTTGCTGACCTTCGGGGTCGCGCCGATGAACTTCCAGTCGCCCCGGAAGTGCTCGACGACCGTGACGGTCACGGGCGTGTCCTTGCGGTTGCGCAGTTCGATCCTGACGGTCTCCTGGCGGGAGCGCTTGCTCACCTGGCGGGTCGCGATGACCGTTCGTTCCCCCACGATGTCAAAGGCGTTGCCCAGGTAGACCCGGACCTCTTCTCCCTCGGCCACGTGCCCGATCCGGTCCTCACCCGCAAAGGCAGCGGTCTTGCCGCCGGCCTCCTTGTACACGCGTATCCTGCCTCCGGGCAGCGGCTTGCCGAGCCCGTTCTCCTCGGTGTTCGCGAGCACGAGGTTCACCCGGACCTTGTCCTGGTCCCGGGAGCCGTCGTAGCTGAACTTCTTGTCTGCCTTGACCGAGGTGGGCGGAAACAGGGTGAGCTGCTTCGTCTGCCTGTCCGTGAGCGTGGCGGGACGGTCGAGCGTGTAGAGGTGGTACTCGAAGAGCGGCTGCTCCTCGAAGCTGGGGGCTGGGCCTGCTGCCGCCATCATGGCCACTTCTCTTCGCATGCCGTCTTTGGCTCGATAGGGTTGCGGCGTGACTCGGTGCACGTCGCCGGCCACGAGCCGGACCCGGGCGTCTTTGAAGGTGTGGCCCGAGCGGTTTTCGATCGAGGCCCAGCTGGCAAGTTCCAGGAGGCCCTCCTCCTCGTTGATGCTTGCGATGTACTCGGCCTTCCACTGGATGCCCTTCGTGAGGTAGCTGAGTTCCGCATTGTGCTTCGCCGGCCTCGTGGATTCGAGGAGCCAGACCAGGGTGGGCTTCGTGATCAGGCCCTCGGGCAGGGCGGGAAACTGAAGGGTCGTGATCGTTTGGGCCTTGATCACCTGGACCGACCCGTCCTCGAGTTCGAGGATCGCGTCCCCGGCGTGTGCGTTGAGCAGGGTTCCGCGGTAGGTCCCGCCGTCCTCGATGGTGACGACCACGGGCTGGCCGAGGTATCGCTCGAGGAGGCGGTCGGTACCGGCGAGATCGAACTCGAAGCGCTGTTCGTGGAGCGTGACGGTATCCGGTGCGGTCAGTGACCGGAAGCGCACCGAGGTCGGTTCGATCCGGCCGGTCACGTCGGAGATCCTGTACTCCTGCATGCCCCGGGCGAGCCGCAGGCTGCGAACCTCCTGGATCATCGCAAAGTTGTCGTTGTAAATCGTCAGGGTTACGGTGGCCTCGTCGGCTGCCAACGAGGCCGTTGCCAACGAAAGAGAGACCAGAACGGTCAAACAGGATATGGCTGTTCTCATGGTTTTTCTCCTTTGAGGAGGCTGCCGATTCATGGAAAACCTCCACCTTCTTCTATTGCCCGCGGAAGCCGTCGTCCCTCGAAAGCGGGGATCCAGGAGGGGAGTGGGGAGGGGAAGCGACCCCATCCACAGACGCCCCTGCGAGTGATGCTGGGAGATTGCCACGCCTGCGGCTCGCAATATCCACAATTGTCGGGCGAACTCGCAGTTGCCGTCATTCCTGTGCAAACGGGAATCCTTTGGCCTCCGCCACGGGCCCGTCACAAAAGGCGGATATTGCGAGGAGCGGGAGCGACGCGGCAATCTCCGTGCGCCTACCGTAGCACGTTCAGTCGGGAGATTGCCACGCCTGCGGCTCGCAATATTCGATTCTTAAGGACATTGCGAGGAGCCGCAGCCGACGCGGCAATCTCCCAGCACCTTGGCCGTGCAAACGGGAATCCCTTGGCACCCCCCCCCCGCGATGCGCCTCCCTTTTGGTAATCTTTCACAGAAAAACTGTGAACCAGTTCAGAGACTTCACGCCTCATTCCTGGATATTCTCTCAACGAACCCAAAACGGAAGGAGGTTTGAAATGAGAAAAGAGCTGTTTGTAGTCTTGGTTATGGTGGGTTTTCTGCTCTGGGGAGGGGCCACAGCAAACGCTGTGGACATCACCTGGCACATGCTAACGCACTCCTCGCTCGCGGGCCACGGGCCCGGGGCGGACCAGCTTATCGGCACATCGGATGACACGACGACCGGTGAGGCGAACAACTGCAACTTCACGACCGACGGGGGTTGCGCCGGATCGAGTTGCTGTGGCCCGAGGATGCGTCGGTGCTTTCCTCCGAGCCGACCCTGCAGTGGAGCACCGAGTCGTACTCGAACAACGGCTTCGTGGTCGTGTTCTATCTCTTCGGGGTCAACCCCTTCTGGCAGACGATCGTCTCTACCTATCAATTCGGCAACGTATTCATCCCATATGAAGGCTGGGACATGCCGTCGGCGCTCTGGAATGCGATCCCGTCCCAGACCTACGTCGTGTGGTGGGTGATGGGCCTCGACTGGAATCGTTCGCCCCTTGCATCGGTGCGTAACGACGGGTACCGGTGGTTCCAAAAGCAGTAGCGCGAATGGCGGCGATTGAGGGATTGCCTGCACCTGGGAGCGCGTCGCACAGTCACGGATATTGCGAGCCGAAGGCGCGGCAATCTCCCGTGCTGACCGTGCTGCGGTAATCGGAGGATTGCCGCGGACTAGGTGAACGTGAGGACTATCTTTCCGATGTTCTCGTTCCGCTCCATCCGTTCGGTGGCCTCGTGGAGCTGGTCGAAATCAACGACAGAGTCGATGACCGGCTGGAGTCTGCCTTGCGCGAGCAGAGGGACCACCTGGTGGGCAAAGGCCTGGGTGGCCAGGATCTTCTCCTCCAGGGGGCGGGAGCGCAGGGTCGTTCCGATGATGTGGAGCCGCTTGGTCAGCACGGTTGCGAGGGATGTCTCCGCGCTCAGGCCGCTCATGATGCCGAACAGGATCAGCCTGCCGCATGTCTTGAGCACCGCAAGGTTCTTCTGCCAGTAGTCTGCCCCGACGGTGTCCAGGATCAGGTCCACGGCGTTCGGGCCGAACTCTTCCTGGATGCGTTCCCGGAAGTCTTCTTCCCTGTAGTTGATCGCGGTCAGGGGCGCCAGCTCGGCCACCCTTTCGAGCTTCTCCGCGCTGCCGGCCGTGCCGATCGCCCTGGCTCCCCACTGGTCGACGAGCTGGAGGGCAGCGCTTCCCACGCCTCCGGCCACGGCGTGGAGCAGCACGAGGTCGCCTGCCTTCATCCCGCCCTGGGACACCAGGGCGTCGTGGGCGGAGATGAACGCCTCGGGGATAGCGGCCGCATCGGTGTCGCTCATGCCCTCGGGCACCGGGACGGCGAGCCGCTGGTGGGTCACGAGCTGCTCCGCGTACGAGCCGCCGGCCACGATGCCGAAGACCGGCTCGGCGCCCTTCCACTCGGTGACCCCCTCGCCGATCTGGTCCACGTAGCCGACGAACTCCAGTCCGGGCACGTCCTGCGGGGCGCCGGGAGGGGCCGGGTAGAGCCCCCGGCGCTGGAGGAGGTCCGCGCGGTTGATCGCCGTGGCGGTCACCCGGACGCGAATGTTCTCGCCCCGGGCCACGAGGTCTTCCCGCTCCTGGATTACCAGGTTCTCGATTTCCTTGCCGTGCTTTTCGATGACTGCACATTTCATGGCTTGGCCCCACGATTTCAGAGTGACAATCAAAAAACCTGTGTGATAATATACCGATTCTCGGCAGCGAAGCGAAACAAGGGGGTCATGTGCGATGCGTGAAGAAATCGTCAACAACCTGAAGCAGATCGAAAACGATCTGGATACAGCCGACCTGCTCCGGAAGCATAAGAAGTACTCGGACAGTGTTTTCCACAGTCAGCAGGCCGCAGAAAAGGCTCTAAAGACTCTCTACCTTCACAAGAAGCGGGAGATCCCTTTCACGCACAACCTGGTCAAGATTGTCCGGGAACTCGGGCTGTCGAAGGCTGTTCTCAAAGCGGCCAGAGAACTGACGCCGGACTACATCACGACACGGTACGTTGATGCTGCGAACGGAGTCCCGGCTGATATGTATGACAAGGAATCAGCGGATCTGCATTACGGATACGCTGAGGAGATCGTCGAGTGCGTAAAAAAACGATTGAGAAAATAACCAGGTTCCTGGAGAGCATCGACGAATTGCAGGTGGAGAAGTTCGTTCTGTTTGGGTCCAGGGTGCGGGGCGATCATCTGAAGACGAGCGATCTGGACATCATCCTGGTTTCCAAGGACTTCGAAGGTGTCAACTTCCCCGAGAGACCGAACCTTTTCTACGGCAAATGGGAGGGAGATCCGGATCTGGACTTCATTTGCTATACTCCAGGGGAAATTGCCAAGAAGCTGTCTTACAAGGGATTGGTCTCTACCGCCCTGGAAGAAGGCATTGTCGTGGAGTGCAGGCCGGGCGGTTCTCGGGTTGCGAGGCAGGCAAAGAGGCGAAAACGGGCTGCCCGGTGATATTGGAGAAAGCCATGCGGCTGTACCTTGTTCGACATGGAGAGGCCCTGCCCAAGGAGGTGGATCCGGAGCGGGGGCTGAGCGAAGAGGGAAGACAGGCTGCCGAGAAGGTGGCGGCCCTTCTGAAGGGGCAGGCCGTCGAGGTGGAGGCGGTCTGGGAGAGCGGCAAGAAGAGGGCCACCCAGACGGCTGAAATCATGGCGGGTGCATTGACCTCGAAGGCCGGAGTCGTTCGGCAGCCCGGGATGGCCCCAATGGACCCGGTGACCCCGATTATCGAGAAGCTCTCATCCCTGGAAGGGGACTACATGCTCGTGGGCCACATGCCCTTCCTCGCGATCCTCGCCTCTCGTCTGATCCTGGGCATGGAAGACCCGGATGTGGTCCTTTTCCGGGAGGTGACCGTGGTGTGTCTCGAGAAGGGCGCGAACGGCCAATGGGCCGTGGGTTGGATGGTTACGCCCGGCCTGCTGTGATGAACAGGACCCAAAGGATCCGTAATCTACACGACTCGAATGGAAGATCAACCTTCTTCTGAAGACAGTGGCTCGCAGTCCGGCACGGGGGTAAGAAGGAAGCGGGTCAAGCGGTCCCGAAGAAAGCGTCGACCCGCCTGGCGCCGTGCGCTCGACAAGTGGACGGCCTTTGACGCCTCCGACGTGGCCGGGGTGTTGGGCCTCCTGATCGAGGGGCTGCTCATCGCCATGCTCGTGCTGGCGCCCCTGCCCCTGGGCTCGGTCGCCCCGTGGGCGCGCGCGATCCTCTTCCTTGGTGCTTGCCTTCTCCTGTGCCTCTGGGTCGTGAGATCTTCCCTCTTGGGAAGGCTCGAGATCGTGAGGACCCCGGTCTGGTTCTTTGTGGCCGGCTATCTTCTGATTCTGTGTCTCCAGTTGATTCCCCTGCCCCACTTCCTTCTCTCCGGCGTCTCGCCAAAGACTGCGGAACTCTACGCCGGGCTCGTGCCGGGTTACCCGGGGCCCTCCGGCATGATGTCCGTCACGATGAACCCCCATGCCACCGTCCAGGAGATCTTCCGGGTACTCACGTTTGCGATCGTCCTCTTCGTCTTTCTGAACCATTTTCGGGACCGGCGCCAGATCGCGAGAGTCCTCTGGGCCCTGGTCGCGGTCGGCCTGTTCCAGGCCTTCTACGGCCTGGCCGAGAAGTTCTCCGGGAACCCCCACATCTTCTGGATCGTTCCTCGCGACACGGTGAGCGTTCACGGCACGTATTACAACCGCAACCACTTCGCGGGCCTGATGGAGATGCTCACCCCCGCGGTCTTCGGCTTCTTTCTGGCCTCGCTCGCCACCCGGAGCCGATCCTGGAGGTCCACCCAGCAGACCCTGTTCCAGCGGATCGAGCGTGCCCTGTCCAAGGGGAGGGGGTACCGGAACCTGCTCCTGGGGATGGTCGTGGCGGCCATGTTTCTCGCCGGGGCGCTCTCCCTGTCCCGGGGAGGCGCCACGGGGCTGCTGGTCGGGTTTCTCGTCCTTTTCAGCTTCACCCGGGGCAGGGGAGAGAAGAGGGAAAGGATCGTCCGGGTTTTCGTCCTCGTCCTGCTGATGGCCCTGGGCCTCCTGTTCTACCGGGGCGTGGAAGGGATCGTCGACCGGTTCGAGCAACTCGCCGAGGAGAATTCCTCCTGGGAGGGCAGGCAAGCGCTGCGCCAGGCAGGGGCCCGCATGTTCGGGGACTTTCCGCTGCTGGGCGTGGGTGGGGGGGCCTTCAAGTACGTGTTTCCCGCCTACCAGCCGGAGCGCTACGGGAACAAGGTGGCCCGCTATCTCCACAACGACTGGCTCCAGGTGGCCTGTGAGACCGGCGTGCTGGGAGCGGCCGTTGCCTACGGGGGCATCGGGGTCTTCCTAGTCGTTCTGTTCCGAGGTATGCGAAGGCGGCAGGACCCGTACTGCCGGCTGATATTTGCCGGGGCCTTTGCGGGCGTCGTCGCCATGCTGCTTCACAGCCTGGTCGACTTCAACCTGTACATGGTGACCGCCAACGGCCTGGTCTTTACGGTCCTGCTCGGGATCTGCCACACGGCTGCCCACATGAAAGGGCGCTCCCAGGGTTCTGACGAGACCTTCCGGGTGAGGGTGATCGAGATCCGTGGGGTGGGGCTTCGTGTCGGGGTGCCCGTGATTGTGCTCGCGGCGTGCCTGGCGGGATTGATTCTTCCGGCCAGGGCCGGGATGGCGGACATCGCCTTCAACCGGCACCGGACCTGGGCCCGGGGCACCCCGGAGCTCTACTTCTTCTGGGAATGCGTCCGTCCGGACGAGGAGGAGGCCGGGGAGGCGCTGGCGCGGGCCCTCGAGCTTCAGCCCGGCTCGCCGGAGTACAACTTCGCCCGGGGGCTCGACCAGGTGGAATCGATCAGGGAGGAAATCCTGTCGGCGGCCCGGCAGAGGGCCCGCGCAGTGTACCTTCAAGAACCCTTTCTGAGCCCTGCCGATGATACGGTCCGGGCCCTCGCCCTGGACAT
Organism: bacterium; assembly: GCA_030609865.1. The sequence goes on from JAUWSZ010000018.1 coordinate 8,699, forward strand.
ATCCCAGGCGGTCAAGGAGGATACGGCCCTCCCGGACGAGGAGAGCGAGGAGTTTCAGGGATTGGTGTCGACGTTCACCGACCCGGCGAGGAGGCAGATGCAGAGAGAGATCCGGGCCGATCTCGATGTGGCGGAGCGATCCCATAGGAAGGCGATGCGGATTGCGCCCACCGTGCCCTGGTACCGGATGAGCCTTGCCATGGCCTACGCCGATCTGCTCGGTCCCGGGCCTGCGCTCGCCGCGGAGAGGCCGAAGGTGGACGCGTTGGTCGAGGAGGCCCTTGCCCTGGCCCCGGGGCGGCCGGCAAGCCTGTTCCCGGCGGCCCGTTACTATGCGAGGGGGATCCTGGAGGAGGCGGGCCGGCTCGACGCGGGGCGGGAGAGGGATCGGCAGGTGCTGGCCATGTTCCGGAAGGCCCTGCACGCAGAGCCTGGCAGCTACGCCTATGCCACGTATGAGTTCCTCGTGGGGGAGGCAAGGGCCGATCCCGGGGTCCTCTTCGAGATTACCCCGGACACGCTCGGGGCTCAGCGGAAGCTCCAGCGGTTTTTCAGGAAGAGGGGCATGTGGCCCGAGGCCCTCGAGGCGACGGAGAACGTGCTCGCGCTCCTTGGAATCGATCCCCGGGGCCCGGGCATCCCGGACATGCAGCCTGACTCGCTCGAGTTCAAGCTTGGCAGCATGACGACCAAGCAGCAGGTGCGTACCCTGCAGAGGTTGGGGATGATCGAGCCCTGGCGCGGTGCGTTGGAAAGGTACGGGTCTTTCGTCACGATTCAGTGCGGTGGCTTCCTCGAGAGAGCCTCCCGGTACGCGAGCCTGGGAAGGCTTGCAGAGGCGATGAAGTGGTGTACCGATTGCCTCGACAAGGACTGGAACCACCTGGATGCCTTCTTGACGATGACCGAGATCGAGCTGCTCCCCGGTGCCATCGCGGGCAGGGACGGCGAGGCCGATCTGTTCAAGGAACTCCTGCGCCTGGAGCAAGCCCACCCCGAACTGGGCCGGGCAGACTGTGAACGACTCGGCGATATCCTCACGCGGCTGACCCCCGAGACGCCTGTCGACTATCTGGAGGCGAGGCTGGTCGAGGCGGTCATGAAGCGGGGTTGCGGCGATCCGGAAGGGGCTGCGAGGATCTTGAAGGCCCTGCTTCTGGTCGATGCCAAGCCGTTTGTCTACTGGCATCAGAGGCACGTGCTTCACTACCACCTGGGCAAATCCCTGGAGATGTCCGGATCGGGCCGGGAGGCCGCCGCCGAGTACGAGAGGGCCCTGGAGCTTGCGCCTGCCCACAGGTCCTCGCTGGAACGGCTCGTGGCCTTGGGGCTGGGCGACGAGGTGCTGGGAGAGAGGGAGGACGCGCCCGACCCGGCCGTGGACGACGAGACGGTGCCGGAGGAGGGGCCGGAAACGCCGACCGTGAGGGAGCGGTTGCAGGGAATCACCCCGGAGAAGTCATGGGGCATAGACCTCGAGGGCAAGGTCAGGTTCCTGGGGGTCACGCTCGAGGGGTCGGAAGGCCCATCCGGCTTCACGGCGAGGTACTTCTGGGAAGTCACTGCCGACCTGGACCCGAGGGACTACTACGCTGGGTACCGATACTTCGATGCGGAAGGAAACCGCATCTACCAGGAATGGAGGAACCTGTTTCCTGATCCCGAGAAATACGGAGAGAATCTGGACGGCGGCATCGGGACCGTCCTCACGCACTGGCACTACCTGCCCTTCCCTCGCGAGATACCCGGGGAGGTTCGAATTCTGGTCGGGAAGAAGCGGAAGGGCAAGCTCACTCACCGGCCCCTACAATCGATTTCCAGGGATCGATGGCTGATCCTGGGCCTCCCCGCCGAGGGCACAACACTTAATTAATTGTTATCATTACACTTTCCGTGGCAACCCATGAGTTTTTTTGAATTCCTCCACTTTTTTTCAAGAAAGTGCTTGACAACCAATGCCGGGTGTATTAATTTATTTGTAAGATACAAATTTTGGAGACAGCAAGTATGGTTCACGCACCCTTAGAGTTTGACACGATCGTTCAGGAGTTTGGGGAACTCCTCTCGGTGATGATTCGATCGTTCGTAGCCTTCGAGAGGAGTGAGATTTTCTGTTGTGGGGTCACCATGCCGCAGTGCTCAACGATCCTGGGCATCGGAGAAAAAGGGACGATGACCATGAATGCCTTGAGCGAATGGATGAGCCTGGCGACGAGCACGATGACGAGGATCACGGACAATCTGGTAAGGGACGGATATGTCGCACGCGCCCAGGATCTTCAAGACCGGCGGGTCGTGCAGGTGTCCCTGACCGAAAAGGGAGAGCAGCTCTTCCAGGCCATCAATCAGATCTACGATGAGTACCACCGAAAGATCGTGGAGAACATCCCGGCCGAGGAACTGCACCAGGTTGTGGAATCCCTGACCATGCTGATCGAGGCGATCAAGAAAACGCCGCTGCTGGAGAATCAAGGTTGCGCTGAAGAGAGCTAAAAAAAATTTCGATATTATTTGTATATTACAAATTACGCAGACTACAAATTAAGTACCATACAAATTGTGCAGGCACAAACTAAAGATCAACCAACAACCTGAAAGGAGGTAAAGGTCATGCAAGCAAACGCGGGTGCACTGAGGAAGAACGTAATGCCGACCCTCCCTCGGATTCTGGAAGCAGCACGAGAGAAGCTGACGAGGGAGAGGGTGGCGGAGGCTGGGGTCATTGCCGCGACCGTAGCGGCCATCCTGATTCTTTCCACTGCGCTCCAGCTCGGGCTGGAGCGGTACACGATCGCAGGAATGTAATTCGCAGTATCGTGTCCTGAAAGGAGGTTATCAATATGCAGGCGAACACGGATGTGTTGACCAACGAGGTACAGGTCCTTCCCCTGGACTGGGAAGCGACCCGATGCTGGGCACAGAGCAGGCTACAATCGGCAGGGATCGCGGTAGCCGGCTTTGCAGCCTTTCTGGGGCTCGTGGGCCTGGTTGAGTATGCTATGTACCAGGCGGTCGAGAGCTGGACGATCAGCGGGGTGGGAGCCTCGGTCTTCGGCTACTTCTGAGTGCGGGGCTCAAATAGCGTCAACGGCAAGCGTGTCGCACACTGGTGGATATTGCGAGCCGAAGGCGTGGCAATCCCCCGGCTTCCGAGTTCGGGGACAGCCACCGATCTCAATGTAGTTAAGTGGCTGTCCCCGATCTTCCCCGCACAGCACCTTGGCCGTCATCCTCGCGCATGCGGGGATCCAGGGGAGTCGTGGGGAGGGGAATCGACCCCGGCGACGACGCGCGAGATCGGTGGCTGTCCCCGATCTTCTCCTCTACTGAAGCGAGCCCGTGGCTGGTACGCCCACCGTGCATGGGGGGTTAACCAGCGGAACGGGAGGTTGGATACTCTGGACCGTAACAGTAAAAGCGGCGTCCACCCTGGTGGCCGAGACGGGGCAGAGGATTCCGGACACACGGGCAGTCACTGTTACCTCTCCTACACCAGGAACTTGGATGCGGATCCCCTGGATGGGGTCCTCCACCGTGAGTCTCAGGGCCCCGCCGCTTGAGGACAATCTTCCTGTTACCTCTCCCACGAAGGGCAGCGTGACCGTGAAATCTTCATCCGGGAGGTCCGTCAAAGCCGGCAGAGTGACCGGCCCGTAAGGGTCCCGATCGATCAGACCGTTGAAAAGACCGCCTGCGCATCCGTCGGTGATCCCGCCCACGTTCACCGTAAAGGAGTAATCGCCCCCTTCGAAGTCTTCGAGGGCGGGGCAGTTGAGTTCCTGGATGATGACCTCGCTCTCATCTCCACACTGCGCGACGAACAGGACCAGCGCAAACAGGAGGATGAATTTCAACCATGTTGACCGAAGCATGTTGCTCATACCGGGCTCCTTCTTGCAAAAAAGGTTGAGAAACAAGGTGGAATTTCACTATCATCCAATCTGAAGGCTTTTTTGTAAAGCAGACCCTCAGTAAGGAAGTCGACCACAGGAAAAAGGGAGAACCGTATGAGGATTGACTCCTCGGACAGGGATTCGGTTCCGTCCCTGGGGTGGATACGATCGGAGATCGAGGGGTATTTGGCCGATTGGAGGCAGCGACGGGGAAGGGACTACTGGCGAAGGCCCCGGGTCGGCATTGCCTCGGCGGATGACCCGCTCTTTTCACGGCTCGAGCGTGCCGTGGACCCATGCCACGCGATGCCACGTGATCTGTTGAAGGGGGCCCAGTCGATCGTGGTCTTCTTTCTGCCCTTTTCCCCGGCCCTGGGGCAGGCCAACGACGAGCACAAGAATCTGGCATCCCGAGGTTGGGCCGAGGCCTACGTGGAAACGAACCTCCTGATACGAAAGATCGGCGGTCACCTGGCGCGCTGCCTGAGAGGGGCCGGGCATGCGGCCCTGGCCACGCCCGCGACCCACGACTTCGACGAGGAAAAGCTGGTGAGCGGCTGGTCACACAAGCACGTGGGCTACATTGCCGGGCTGGGCACGTTCGGGCATCATCATCAGCTCATTACCGAAGCGGGGTGTTGTGGGAGGTTGGGCAGCCTGCTGACCTCGATGGAGATCCCGGCGACGCCCCGGCCGGGGGAGGAGTGGTGTCTAGAGAAGGCTGGTCGGCCCTGCCTTGCCTGCGTATCC
>JAUWSZ010000307.1 GCA_030609865.1 bacterium
CCTGACCTCTGGGAGAAGATCCTGGTGCTGCACTATTTCAGCACCTCCGACGGGTCCGCCATGGCCGGGGAGCACATCAGATTCAAAGAAGTGTGGGAAGCGATGCTCTATTTGCCCAACTTCGAGAAGCGTGCGGCCGCTCCCCTGCTGGGCCGCTTCGGCACGAATCCGGAGCAGATCCTGGAACCGGCCCAACAGTTGGGCGGGCAGAAGGAAGACATGGGGGACTTCTCCCTCACGATTCCCGTCTTCCCGCGGGTGCCCATCACCCTGGTCTTCTGGAAGCAGGACGAGGAGTTCGAGGCAAGACTCACGATTCTTTTCGATCGAACGGTTGTCCGCTATCTGCCAACCGAGGATATTGTCCTGTCAGCCCAGATGATGGCGTATCGCTTGATAGGCCTGGCCGGAAGGGCGAAATAGAGGGGCCCTCATCGGTTGGACGTCTTTCTTCGACAGCCCGCTGAGAGGCAATCAGTTCTTGGAGTTGGAGAACAGCCTGAAACTCAGGAGGATCCAGGCAACGACAAGGACGAACCCGAGGAGCAGAAGCGGCCGGTTGCCGGCCACGCTCCCCCCCATCGTCCCCCTGCTGCCTGTCCCGGCGTGCGGTTCCGAGTCCTCCGGGAGAGGAACCACAGAGGCCATGGCCTCACCCACCCCCGAATGGCTCGGGCCCGGGGCAGTGGACGCGGCACCGGAGGGGGGAACGATCTCGTGATGGGTCCCCGGGAAATCGGTCGTTCCACTGAGGGCCAGGAGCATGCAGAAAATCAGCATGCACACGGCGGAAAGAGTGAAGTATCTCATCGACATTCGGCGAAGCTCTCCTCGAGATGCAGTGCGTAGCCTCGATACCGAAAAAGCAAGGGCCATGCCAAGATGACGGAACGGTGGCGAGCACGGGGGAGTCTAAACTAACTACCTGAAACCACGGATCTTTCTTCTTTGTCTTCTCCCTTTTGCTCGAGGACGCGGTAGCGCTTCGAATGACAATTTAGGTTGAGTACCGGAAAAGGTTTCAGGGACACCCCAAAAGAAGGGAATCGAATACCATGAAACTTGCCATAAGCGGAAAAGGTGGAGTGGGAAAAACGACCTTGACCGCCCTGCTCGCAAAGGCCTTCACGAAGAGAGGCTACCGGGTCCTCGCCATCGATGCCGACCCGGATGCCAACCTCGCCGCAGCCCTGGGCTACCCCAACCCCGAGACGATCCGGCCCATAGCGGAGATGGCCGAGTTGATCGAGGAGCGGACCGGCGCAAAGCCGGGAACCGTGGGCGCCGTCTTCCGGATGAACCCGAAGGTGGATGATCTGCCCGAAAAGCTGAGCGCTGAGGTCGACGGCATCCGGCTGATGCGCATGGGCACCGTGAAGAAGGGCGGCGGCGGCTGCATATGCCCGGAGAGCACCTTGCTCAGGGCCCTCGTGCAGCACCTGCTGATCGAAAGGACCGACGTGGTCCTCATGGACATGGAGGCAGGCATCGAGCACCTCGGCCGGGGCACATCGGAGTTCGTGGATCGACTGATCGTGGTCCTCGAGCCGGGAAAACGCAGCCTCGAGACCGCAGAGAAGATTCGAGAACTCGCGGAAGACATTCACCTGCTCAAGCTAAGCGCCGTGGGCAACAAGATAAGGGGCCCGGAGGACAAGGCCTTTCTCGACAAGAACATCAAAGGAATCCCCTTGCTCGGGTTCCTTCCTTACCGAGACTCGATCATCCGGGCGGACATGGAGGCGCGCCCGCCTTTTGAGGGGAACGAAGACCTTGTCGAGCTGGCCGACGAGATGCTCGAGAAAATCATCCAGCAAAAGGGAGAGTGACCTGCGATCACGGTTCCGAATGAGATTTGTTTGGGCTCTGCCAGCGAAACATAGCGACAGTTGCCTATCAACCCACAAGTGTCGTGTCCGTTTCACCCTGTCCACAATCGATGTAATCCATGAATCGGCAGGATACCCGGCTGGTTCGTGCCTCCAAGCCCTTCCGTAGCCCCCTCCTTGCTGGCGCCAAAGAAAACGTTTCAATCGAGCGTCCTCATGAAGCATGCCTTCTCTTCAATTTGAATTCCCAGGGCTAAACTTCTGTTGTTTCATAACCGATATCTGTTTCTTAGAAGCGCGATCCAGGCCCTCGAATGATCCCGTAGAACGGAAGGCCACCGCGCCACTATCCAATCCATAATGGGGACAGATGTACGCGCGAGTCAACGGCACCAGACTGTGCTTCCAGGTCCGAGGACAAGGGATCCCGATGCTGATGATGCATGGCGGGCTCGGCCTGGACCATACCTACTTCCTTCCCTGGTTCGACCCCTTGTGTGCGCACATGGAGCTCATCTACTACGATCACAGAGGCAATGGGCGGTCAGAAAGGCCGCAGAGCATGGCGGGAATCTCCCATGATACCTGGATTGCGGATGCCGATGCCCTCCGTGCTCAGCTGGGCTATGACCGAGTCATCCTGTTCGGTCACTCCTACGGCGGGGGCCTGGCATTGGAATACGCCCTGAAATACGGAGACCATCTGGCCGGTCTCGTTCTTTGCTGCACGGCCCCTGCATTCGATTACGTGGACGTTATTCTGGAAAATGCCAAGGCACGGGGAACCGCGGAACAGCTTGAAGCCCTCGAGGCGGTCCTGAGCGGTACCATCACCGAAGATGCCGAATGGCAGAAGATGTGGATGACCTACCTGCCCCTGTACTTCAAGGAGTATGATCCTGCTGTCGGCGCCGCGATGGACAGACAGACGGTCTACAGTGTAGCAGCGCAGAACCATGCCAATGCATGCTGCTTGCCCTCCTTCAATACCCTCGACCATTTGAGCAGAATCACCACTCCCACCCTGGTCATTTCCGGTAGGGAGGACTGGATCACCCCGCCTGCTCAGGCAGGAGAGCGCATTCACGCCAGACTGCCCAATTCAGAATCGGTCGTTTTCGAGGAGAGTGGCCATTTCCCCTTCATAGAGGAAACGGGCCCATTCATGAAGCTGATTGCCGATTGGACAGCCGGATTGGGAACGGCAAGGAGCGAGCACTACATCCCGGACCCGATTCCTGGAATGTAGGCAGACCGTTGCCTTTGCTCCACAGAGAAAAGCATCGTATTCATTCATGAGTCTCGCAAGGTTATTTTCGATCGCGAGCATATCCTAAGGTCTTCCAGCATGGCACGCTCTTGTCATGAATCACCTTCTAGGCGCAGCTATGGACGGATATCTCCGTCCTAATTTCTTCTTGTTTAATTATTTGAATTTTATAGATAAAAAACGGATTGACTTGTCCGTCCTCTTCTGTTATCATCAGACTTGAAATCAACAGATAGCCTTCCCGTCCCCATCCGGGCGATCGGACTGGCTGGTAAACCGATGGAAATCCGGAGGCGTAAGCACGTGGAACCCCCCATGCGCAGGAATCGGAACGAGGAACGAAAGAGGCAAACCCGAGAACGCCTGCTGAGTGCGGCAGGCCGGGTCTTCATTCGACACGGCTATCACAAGCCGAATACATCGGACATCGTGGCAGAAGCGGGCGTGGGTCAGGGAACCTTCTACCGCAACTTCCGAGACAAGCGGGACATCTTCGAGACCCTGCTCGAAGGGTTCATCTCCGGGCTGTTTGACGAGTTTTCCGAGATGAGCGCCCATCCGCCGACCAACGCGGAGGCATACCGAGAGGCCTCGATCAACGCCCTTCGCCGGATGGTCCGTGCCGTGCGGCGCAACCGAAAGCTTGCCCTGTTGTTCATCCGGGAGGCCCCTGCCGTTGATGACCACATCGCTCAGGTCATGGCGGGGATGTACGACCGGTTCGCGAATCTGGCCAAATCCTATCTCGACCATGCCATTGTGAATAGTTTTGCCCGCCCCTGCCGGTCCGAGGTCGTCGCCCAGTCCATCGTTGGCATGGGATTGCGCACGGCAGAGTTGTGGCTCGATGGACACTACTCGGAAATCCCGGAGGACGATCTGCTGACAGAACTTGTGGACTTCGCCTTCAACGGCTTGAGCCTTCCATCCCGGAGCGCGTGAGTGCGATCCTCACGGTGTTCTTGAGCAACAGGAGGAAGCAACATGGTTGATGTGAAGCACAAACGCCTGTTGATCACCGGGGATGCGAGCGGCATCGGTCTTTGCACCGCCAAGGAATTCGCCAAGGCGGGCAGCGATCTAATCCTTACGGACATCAACGCCCAGGGGCTCGAGGATGCGAAGAATACGCTTTCCGGCTACGGCGTAGAAGTCGTCAGTCGGGTGGTGGACGTCATGCAGAAGAATGAGGTCGACGACCTGGCGAGCTGGGCAATCGATACCATCGGAGGGGTGGATATCCTGATCAACAATGCGGGCATCGGCTATCAGGGAGCGCTCGCCGACACCCGCATCGAGACATGGAACAAGTTGCTCGGCGTCAATCTTCTCGGTCCCCTTTATCATGTGTATGCCTTCCTCCCCCACTTCAAGCAGAAGCGATCCGGGCACATCGTGAACATCTCGTCCGGACAGGCCTTCTTTCGGCTCCCGACGTGGGGTGCCTACGCGAGCATCAAGGCGGCCTTCGGGCTCTTTTCCGAGATCCTGCACTACGAGCTTCACAGGCAAAACATCAAGGTGACCACCGTCTACCCCTTCATGGTCAACACCCCCTTCTACGAAGACCTCCATGCCGAGACCTGGGGAGGCCGGCTGGCCATGAAGCTCATCCCCTACTACTCCATGCGTCCTGAAAGGGTGGGTCGAATCATCTTCAAGGCGGTGAAAAGGCAGGCGAACGTGGAGAGGGTCAGCGTACTGAATGACCTGGGTCGGTATGCTCGGAGTA
>JAUWSZ010000678.1 GCA_030609865.1 bacterium
AGGTAAAAAGCCGCTCGGGTGGGGCGCCCGAACCGTTTATCTCGGTGGCGCGAGACCCCGGGGCCGGCCTGGGAAGATGCAGGGAGAGTAAAGAGTCTTTCAACCTAAAAGGCCCCCTCCAGGAAGTGTTCAAGGATCCGGTCGCCAGGCTCTGTCATGAAAGACTCGGGATGAAACTGGACCCCGACGATCGGCCACGAAACATGTCGAATTCCCATGGGGATCCCGTCCTCTGTCCAGGCTTCCAACGCGAGAGACGCCGGGATCTGGTCCACGACCAGCGAGTGGTACCTGGCTCCGTGGAAGGGGTTGGGAACGCCTTCATAAAGGCCTTTGCCGCTGTGGTGCACGGCAGAGGTCTTTCCGTGCACACAGAGAGGCGCCTTGACCGTCCGGCCCCCGAAGACCTCATTGATGCACTGCATGCCGAGGCATACGCCCAGCAACGGGACACGGGGGCCGAAGCATTCGATGATCTGACAAGACATCCCGGCATCCTCCGGCCTTTTCGGCCCGGGGGAGATCACGATCCGGTCCGGACACATCCTGTCGACCTCTGCCAGGGAGAGGCCGTCGTTCCGGTACACCTGGACTTCCGTGCCCATGCTTGCAAGGGCCTGCACCAGGTTGAACGTGAAGGAATCATAGTTGTCGACAAAAAGGGTCTTCATCCAGCTGCAAACCGTGCGTGAGAGGACTGTGTGAGGCACAAATAGTAGAGTATTTCGGGCTGCCTGTAAACGACTCCTGCCGGAATCGTTTGCCATCTTTGGGACTCTGGTTTATATTTTGTTGTCGGGATGTTGCCGTTACAGATGGAGTCGTGTGCCATGGCGCGAAAACCCTTTTTTCGAAAAAGATATCCGAAGAAGGAAGCCCCGGAGCAGATGGGCTTGCCGACCTCGATCGCCTGGAGCACGATTGCTGCCCTTATCTTGGTGGGGATGATTCAGGAACTGGGAAGGTTTCGACGCCCGCTGGACACCGAGTTCGGGTTGACCTTCATCGGCCTGTTTCTTGCGGGCACAATCATATCGATCAGCCTCTTCGTCCTGGGCCGGCGGAGGAATGGAATTGGCCGGCCCGCGAAGCAACGCAAGAAGCAAGAGAGGCTCCTCCAGGGCGAAATCAAGGCGTGGTGGATATCCGTCATATCCCCCCTGGAGAATTTCTTCGTACGAAAGAGATTGAACCCAAACTACATTACCGCGCTTTCCTTCGGATTCAACGCCGCCGGATGCGTCCTCTTCTGTGTGGGATGGGTTTTCATGGCCGGCTGGGTAATCCTCTTTGCCGGGACCCTGGACATACTCGACGGTCGAATCGCGCGCAAGATCGGCAAGGCGTCCAAACGAGGCGCCTTCTTTGATTCGATGCTCGATCGGTATGGAGAAATCCTGATCTTCCTGGGATTGGCGGCACACTTGCGAGGCTCCATCCTGTTCCCGGTCATCCTTCTTGCTCTGGCAGGATCGTTGATGGTGAGTTACGCGCGCGCCCGTGCCGAAGGGTTGGGCGTGATCTGTAGGGTGGGGATGATGCAGAGACCGGAGCGTATCTTGTTGTTGGGGCTTGGCGCGATTTTCAGTTCGGTCCTCTATATGCTGCGAGGAACCCTGGGGGTGGACGCGGGACCGTACCTCATGGGGTTCGTCTTGATCCTGATCGCGATCCTGGCCAACTATACCGCCTTTTCGCGGATGATCCATGTAATGCGCGAGTTGAAGAAGGACAAAGAGCCCCCCCCATAGTCCCTGCCCAGTGCAGTGGCCAATGCTTTTCGTGCCCGTGCCCGTGTGCGTGCCCGTGCCCGAATCAAGTGGCTGTCTCCAATTAACGAGATAGCGGCTCTGTAAGCCTTGCCGTTAGGTATAAGGTATTAGCCCACCCCCCACCGCCACTGAATCCTGTTTGGGGGGGGAGGGTTGGGAGCTAATACCTAACAGCTAATACCTAATACCAGAATGGGCAACACAATCGGATAACTCGGCCCAACCACCGAATGCTGCGCGCCACGGTTAGTTGGGCACGCACACGGGTACCCTCCTGACCCCTGGTCCCTGAACCCTGACCCCTCTGGATGCTTCTCCTGTGACAAATTGTTGACGAGCGCGGTGTTGCGCATTCTGCGGTAACCTGAGCGCACGGTTTCGCTCGCAAACCTTCCGCACTTCCACCGCTCTCGCGACGAAGTTTCGTACAATATGTGGGCCAGGCTGTGAAGGAGCTTATCCGTTCGGCGCAAGGGTCCCAGGGGGGAGGCACAAAACAGATCTATAATTTACATTAATTATCATCTGTAACTATAAGAGAATAAAACATATTATGTTCTTCTTTTTGGTTCCTCCCGCACGTGGCACGGCGGTTGCGTTGGCTGCGTGCACAGACAGGCGAAAGAAACAGGGAAAGTTGACAACCAAACAAGGGAGGGACAAAAAAATGAAACGAAGGACCACATGGACATGCTTCCTGATTGCTTGCCTGCTCCTGGCCTGGCTGAGCCCGGTGGGCTACGCCGACCCCGGACGTACGGGAAAAGACAGCCGAATCGACATCAACAAGGCCTCTGTGGAAGAGCTTGTCGAGCTGCCTCGCGTGGGGCAGGCAGTGGCCAAGCGAATCGTCCTCTTTCGCGAGAAGAACGGTCCCTTCAAGAAGGCGGAGGATCTGAAATCCGTGCGGGGAATCGGAGACAAGGTGTTCGATCAGATTCGTC
>JAUWSZ010000256.1 GCA_030609865.1 bacterium
CTGACTCACCTCGGCATACGAAAACTCAGGATGATGACCAACAACCCGAAGAAGATCATCGGGCTGAAAGGATATGGCCTGGAGGTGGTCGAAAGAATTCCGATTATCGTGGAGGCCAACCAGAAGAACATCAACTACCTTAGGACGAAGCAGGAGAAAATGGGTCACCTGCTTAACCTGGAAACGTGATCCTTCCTGCAGGAAAGGAATGTGCAATGCCGATCAAGATTCAAGTGCTGAACAACATTCTCGAGATGAATGATTCCTACGCTGCGGAGAACAGGCGGGTCTTCGAGGCAAACAACTCCTTCGCCATGAACATGATGAGTTCCCCCGGTTCGGGCAAGACCAGTCTCCTGGAAAGAACGCTCGAGCGGTTGGACCCCTCGCACGTTGCGATCATCGAGGGGGACATGCAGACCACGAAGGACGCGGAGCGACTCGAGCGTTTCGGCTGTCAGATCGTCCAGATCAGCACGGGAAATGCCTGCCACCTGGATGGGAAGATGATTCATGATGCCCTCGCGGACCTGGATCTGAGCGATGTGCGACTCGTGGTGATCGAGAACGTGGGCAATCTCGTGTGCCCGGCGGAGTTCCGTGTGGGAGAAGATGCGAAGATCGTGGTCCTGAGCGTGACGGAAGGTGAGGACAAGCCCCTCAAGTACCCCCTGATGTTCCGGGAGGCTGCGGTCTGTATCTTCAACAAGATCGACCTTCTTCCCCACTTGGACTACTCCCTCGAAGAGGCAAGGGAGAACGCCCGCCAAATCAACCCCCAGTTGCATTTCTTGTCCATTTCCTGCAAGACCGGCGAGGGTTTGGATGAGTGGATGGATTGGCTGAAAAGCAAGATGAAGGGGTAGCGGAAGACCGTGCGCCACGATCGGCGTGCGGCAGACCCTGTCCGGAGGAACTTTCATGCATGAAATGGGGCTCGCCCAGAATATCTTAGACATCGTCGTGAAGACGGCAGAGCAGAACAAGGTCGACAAGGTTCTGCGGATCAATGTCCGGGCCGGACAGCTCAGGGGCATCGTTCCTGAACAGCTTCAGTTTTGTTTCGGGTTCGTGGCTCGAGAATCCTCGGTGGTGGATGGGGCGGAATTGGTGATTGAGACGCTCCCCATCAAAGGGAAATGCAAGAGCTGCAGTCACGAGTTCTCTGTCGAGGAGTACCGGTTCGTATGTCCGGAGTGCGAGCACGAGGACATCGAAGTGCTTCAAGGCATGGAGCTTCTGGTCTCGAACATCGAAGCGGTATAGCAGGTTGACGGCAGACTTTCGCTATGCGTCAATTGAGTTCTAGCGTTCGGCACTGTGCTGGGTTCCCTCTCCGATTTGCTTGGGCTCCTTCTCTCCCTCCCACGAAGTCGCCCGGCACAAATCTCCGACGGAACCCAGCACAGCGCCGAATCGTACGAGCTCTGGCATAGCGAGAGTCTGCCGTCTGCCCTCGAACAGGAAAGAAGGTTTCGAAAGGAAGTATTTCAGGTATGCAGGGGCTTTGTTTCTACATTGAGACCTTCGGGTGTCAGATGAACGAACAGGATTCGCTGCGGGCAGGTTATCACCTGGTGCAGGCGGGGTGTCGACGGGTCTCCTCTCCGGCAGAAGCGGATATCCTCATCGTAAACACGTGCAGCATACGAAGGAAGGCGGAGGAGAAGGCGTACAGCCTCCTGGGGCGTTTCCGGGCCCTGAAGCGTAAGAGGCCGGGGGTTGTCATCGCGGTGGGCGGTTGCGTGGCGCAGCAGGAAGGGCAGGGCCTTCTCGAGCGGATGCCTCACGTGGACGTCGTCTTCGGCCCGCATCATGTCTCTGAGATCGATCGACTCGTCAATCGGTGCCGGGTCGACGGAGAAAGGTTTGCCGCCGTGTCCCAGATAACGGATTCGGTCGACGACCTGGAGTGTCCCGGGGTCTCGGATGGCAAGGGTCTGAAGGCCTACGTGACGATCATGGAGGGGTGCGACAATTTCTGCACTTACTGTGTCGTTCCCTTCGTCCGTGGGAGGGAGAGGAGCCGACCGTACCGTTCGCTCCTCGAAGAGGCCAGGCGCCTGACCGAAGACGGGGTCAAAGAGTTGACCCTGCTCGGACAGAACGTGAATGCCTATCGCGCCCCGGACCGCAGGGGTTTCCGGTTCCCGGATTTGCTGGCCGCCTTGAGTGCCCTTCCCGGGCTCCAGCGGCTTCGTTTCACCACTTCGCACCCGAAAGACCTGTCCGAGGCGTTGATCGACTGCTTCGGCAGCCTCCGGCCCCTCTGCGAGCACATCCACCTGCCCCTGCAGTCGGGAAGCGATTCGGTTCTGGCGGCGATGAGTCGGGGCTATACCCGTTCCGAGTATCTGGAGAAGATCTCGGCCCTTCGAGACAGGGTTCCGGACGTGGCGGTTACGTCGGACATGATCGTCGGGTTCCCCGGCGAACGTACGGAGGACTTCGAGGACACGCTGGGGGCCATGCGAAGCGTGCGTTTTGACAGCCTGTACTCTTTCAAGTTTTCCCCAAGGCCCTCGACCCGGGCCGCGGCATTGGAGGAAACGGTTCCCGAAGCGGAGAAGCTCCGGAGGCTCCATGTGCTGCAGGATCTTCAGAAGCAGATCAGCCTCGAGAAGAACGAGGCGCTGGAGGGGGAGATGCTCGAGGTGCTCGTGGAAGGCAGGAGCAGGGATGGTGTGCAGTGGATGGGAAGGACCCGCGCCAACAAGATCGTGAATTTCAGCGGTCCGGAAGGGCTGGATGGGAAATTGCTTCCCGTCACGATCCGGGAAGGCTGCCGGAATTCCCTCCGGGGCACCCTTGCCGCGTCCGGGAGATGTTTCTTGACAATGGACGACACGGGCAGCTAATAATGACAGTTAGTCGAGATATCCCTCGACGATTGGAGAAACGCCATGTTCATCGAGATGAAAGTCGCCGGGATCACGCTTGATCCCATGACCAAGATGCCGATCGTTATCTTGAAGGACAGTAGCGGGGAAAACGCGTTGCCCATCTGGATCGGGATTGCAGAGGCGAGCGCCATCGCGACCCAGCTGGAGAAGATCGATCTGGCAAGGCCCATGACCCACGACCTGCTGAGAAACGTGTTGAACGAGCTGGACGTGAACCTGGAGAAGGTGGAGGTCACGGATCTGAAGGACAACACCTACTTTGCCATCCTGCACCTGAAGGTCGGCGACGAGACGCTGCCCGTCGATTCCCGTCCGAGTGACGCCATTGCCCTCGCCTTGAGGACCGAGTCTCCCATTTTCGTCGATGAGGAGGTGCTCAACAGATCCAGACATATCGACACCTCGAAGGTTGAGGAGGGGATGGTCACCCCGGAGGACAGGGACAAGTGGACAGAAATCCTCGAGAATCTCTCGCCTGAGGCCTTCGGCAAGTACAAAATGTGAGGCCCTCGCCCCCCCCCACTCCAAAGATTTACTCCCCACCTGAAAAAAGACTCACAAAGGCGTGTTTTTTCGTTCTCTTTCGCGAAAAAAAATGGTAAATTTTTTCCCATATGGAGCCGATACCTTTCTTAGTGACCCGCGGAACGACCGAATGACGAGCAGAAGGCAGCTTCCTTCGATGGATGATGGGTTGATACAGAAGATGCTTATGAAAGCCCTGGGCGATCGGTTCAGCAGATTCGCCACGGCCGACCCCCCGGATTCGATCGGCCCGTTGGAGGCCTTTGAGAGCATCCTTTACAGCCTGGACAAGAGGGATCTGATTCGTATCCTCGAGGTGATTCAGGCCTTCTCGACCATCCTGAGCCCCCGGCTTGCCCTTCACTCCCTGGTGAAAAAGATCACGGAAATTCTCGAGGTATCCCACTGCTCCATGATTCTGCTCGACCGAGAGGACGAGACAGGAACGGTGGCTGTTTCGCACGAGGACCCGGATTTCGAAGGTGTGAGCATTGCCCTGGGCGACTATCCGGAGATCTTGCGCTCTCTGCAGACCGGCAACATCACGGTCGTGGAGAATCCTGCGAAGGATCCCCTGATGCATTCGCTCAAGAAGGATCAGATGAGCAGGATCCAGGACGTCTCCATCATGGTCCTTCCGCTGCTCTTCCAGGAGCAGGTCTTCGGGGTGCTTTTGGTGCGGAAGCAGATGTCCGAGGAGGGGTTCACCATCCGGGAAGTCCGCATCTGCCAGTTGATGGTAAGGATGGTGCTCAGCGCCTTGCAGAGGATGTATTGCGCCGGACTCCCCGATCTTCCTGCCGGCAGCGACACGGTTGAAGCGGCCGCCCCTGCAGAGCAGGGCAGCCAACGGACGGACGGCCTGCATGCAGCGTTTTTCCTCGCGGGGCCCGTCGGTGTGCTGCTCCTGGACAAGGATGACAGGATTCAGGAAGCCAACCCCAGGGCCGTCGAGCTCCTCGGCATCGAGAGAGGAACGCTCCTTTCGGGCTGCTTCCGCGATATCGTGCCGGACGAATGGATAGAACAGATTCGCGGAATGCGCAAGATGGATTCTCCCGGGGAGAAGAGCCTGAGCCGATACCATTTTCCCCATCAGACACCGGCCGGGCACAAGAGGAC
Source organism: bacterium (assembly GCA_030609865.1). Next base: position 4,551 of record JAUWSZ010000256.1, read on the forward strand.
CTTGTCCGTCGAGCGCCATGCACTGCCCGGTGAGGGAGAGTATACGCTGGTCTTCTTCCGGGACGCGACAAAAGAGAAGGAGATGGAGGAGAACCTCAAGCACCAGGCCGAAGAGCTGACGACGATCAACCTGAGCCTGAGGGATGCTCGCGCGGACCTGCTCAATAGGAACGAAGAGCTTCTGTCGACCAACGAACGCCTGGATCAGATCAACAAGACGAAGACCCATTTCCTGGCCGTGGCGACCCACGAGATCCGTACCCCTCTGAGCATCATCATGGGCTACAATCGCTTCCTTCTTCAGGAGAAGCCGGGAGAACTGAATTCGGAGCAGAAGAGGATTCTCGACGAATCGGTCCAGAGTTGTGAAAGGCTTCTCAACATCGTAAATGAAATGCTCGATTTCAGCCGGATCGAGTCCGGAAACCTCAAGCTCCAGAACCAGCAGAGCGATGTTCTTGGGCTCTTGAGGCGCGTCTATCGACAGATGAAGCTGATCTCGGACCGTGAGCAAATCGACTTGGCCCTCAATCTGCCCGAGGCACCGGTCCTGCTCATCCATGATCCGGATCGAATCGAACAGGTGCTCATGAACCTGATCAGCAATGCCATTAAG
>JAUWSZ010000379.1 GCA_030609865.1 bacterium
CGGGAGCCAGATTGTGAGCGGAATGGGTGTCATGGCCGGCCTGGACAGCCTCTACGCGTACAGTTCGGCCGGAGGCCCGGGTGTTCTTTCGCTGCACGACAGGACGCCGGCCGGAGACCTGGGCAACCCGGACCGAACCACCTGGACGCAAAGAACGCGCGATCTCCTCGATACGCCCGGCAACGACAGGAATCTCGTCATCTGGTCCTGGTGCGGGCAGGCGGACACGACAGAGGCGAACATGGACCTGTATCTCAGCCTGATGGACCAGCTCGAGACAGACTACCCGGACGTGACCTTTGTCTACATGACAGGCCATCTGAACGGAACCGGCGAAGGCGGAAACCTGCACCAGAGAAACGAACAGATCCGCGCCTTCTGCCGGACGAACGACAAAGTGCTCTTCGATTTCGCGGACATCGAGAGCTATGACCCGGACGGCGCCTATTTCCTCGATCAAGGGGCGAACGACAACTGCGGCTATTCCGGAGGGAACTGGGCCGTCGAATGGTGCGGCGCAAACCCGGCTTCCGAACTCTGCCTCCCATGCAGCTGCGCCCATTCCCAGGCGCTCAACTGCAACCTGAAGGCGCGGGCCTTCTGGTATATGCTGGCGCGCCTGGCCTGATGGGACGGGTCCTAGCCCCCAGCACTGCCCCCTCCCGGGGTTCAGGGGTCAGGGGTCAGTACCTCGCGAGCAGTTCCTCACGGCCCGTCTTCACGAAGTGCTTCTTGATCTCGGAGAAATCCCCCGCCGTCAGAGGTCGGAAGGTGTCGTCGCCTCTCTGCCGGAAGTAGACCCGCATGTCCGGCGTACGTTCGATGTTGAAGTTTTCGCTCTTGAGGGGCCTGGACACGATCTTCTGCGTTTCGGTCACAACGAAGGCGTCCACGATGCGGACGTAGTCCGGCATCCACTTCAGGTCCATGCCGGACTCCTTCTGCTGTTGCATGAACCATTCGAAACTCGCCTTCGGGTCAAACGAGGCGCCTTCCTTCGGCTTGACAGCGATCATGACCTTCTCGTCCGAGACCTCGCAGGGGACTCCGTAGGCGGCCGCAAGTTCCACGTTCGGAAGCCTGAGGGCAAACTCCAGGACGTTCTCTGCCGAGAAGTTCTCCCCGTCCTTCCGGATCCAATCGTCCGTGCGCCCATTGAAGTAGAGATAGCGCTTCCCGTCGACGATGCGAAGGTGACCCAGATCTCCGGAACGGAAATAACCCCCTCGGAACTTCTTATCCGAAGCCTCCGGGTTGTTGACGTAACGATCGAAGAAGATGTTGTCCCGCTCGATCTTCTTGGCGATCTCGCCGACCGCCTCCTCGTAGTTGAGAAGGCGGCCCTGGCTGTCGGCAACGCCCGGGGGGCAGGGTTCGTCCTCTTCGTTCAGGATGACCACCTTCCGGTCACGGAGCCTGCCCACGCTTCCCGCCAGATCGCCCGGGAAGACCACGGTGCTGATCGGGGCCTCGGTGGAGCCATACGCTTCGTAGATGTGCTCCATGCCGAGGTAGCGGACAAACTTCTCCCTGTCGACGGGCGAGGCCCCGTTCCCGTGGGCGATCCGGAAGCGGTTCCGCGGGTGCCGGGCAAGGGCTGCCTCCACGGCCTCACCACTTCCGTATTTGCTTTCGAGGGCATGAAGGATGTAGTGAAGCGGTTGCCCCACGTAGTTCATGAAGGTGGCGCCGTGCTCGAGGATGTCCTCCTCGAAAGCGCTCGCACTGAATCGCCGCTTCAGCACAAAGCTGCCGCCCGCCATCATGACCGGCAGGATCCCGAGATACCAGGAGTTCGCATGGAACAAGGGCATGGTGACATAGCCCCGGTCCTGCCCGGTCAGGTGAATCCTGCGCCGGGTGATGACGCCCGCGCCCAGAATCTTGAGGTGCGAAAGGGGCACCCCCTTGGGGGCCCCGGTCGTGCCCGATGTGTAGATCACGATCAAGGGGCTGAAGATGTCGATGCGCGTTCTCTGCCTCGATTCCGTATCGGCCCCGCACGCTGTGAGAGCCTCCTCCACGGTCCGAACCTTTCCTTTTCCCCCCTCTTCTGCTCCGTCAACGAGCAAGAGGTCTTCGGGTCCGAGCCCCTCGAGAAGGGAAAAAACACTCTCTACCCTGGGGAGCCGGGTCGGATCGGCGAGCACGAGGGTGATGTTTGCCTGTTTGATACAGTTGGCAAGGGTCTCTCCTCGATGACCCGTGTTGATGCCGAACAGGACGTCGCCGCTCAGGGCCGCTCCGAAGAGGGCAAACACGAACTCGGGCGTGTTCTCCTGATACATGCCGATGGCGAGTTGGTCGCCGTGCCCGACGCGTCCTTCGCGCACCCGGTCCCTCTTGGCTGCTCGGAAGAGACGCGCATACCGGGCTGCCTGGTGTGCAACCTCGCCGTATGTGTAGTTCCTGCCCTCGAAGAGCAGAAAGGGCCGGTTCCGGCGCGACCGGGACAAGGCCAACCAGCGGAAAACACTTCCCACGTCGGCAAACCAGAGCCCCTTGCGCATAATCGTCTTAAGGTTCAGTGTCTCCTCCTCCTTCCGGGGGGCTCTCCACTCTCTCAGGTTGATTACGTTTCGTAGAGCTTCTCGATGTACTGGGTTTTCTTGTCGGAGCGTTCGAGGGTGTTCGGCTCGATCCACTCGATCTGGGGCCGAATCTTGACCGCCTGGTGCATCTTCTCCTCGACTTCCTTCTTCAACTGCTCCAGGTCTTCCCCCCCCACATCCTTGCCGAATTCGATCTTCAGCTTGACCGGGGGCACGACCCTCGGCGGCGGCTCGTCGAGCAGAATCCGGAACGCGCCGGTCGTCCTCGGCGTAAACGACTCGACCACGTCCTTGATCTGGGCAGGATAGACCATCACGCCCTTTATCTTGAGCATGTCGTCCGTGCGGCCCACGATCTTGTACCGAAACCCTGACAGGCCGCAGGGACAGGGGGACGTGAAGACCTGGTGCACGTCTCCCATGGTCAAGCGCAGGCCCGAGAGGGCTCCGCCCTGGGCCGTCAACGTGGTGAACACCCCAAGCCCCGCATTCCCGTCCTCCAGGGGTACGTTCTTCCCCGTGTCCGGATCGACCAGCTCGTAGTAAACCACATCATCGCCGATCCAGTGCATCCCCTGGTACTCCGGGTAATCACAGGAAACTCCCAGACCAGCCCCTGCGTCGAACAGCTTGGCCCCGTATTCGGTCTCGATCCGCTTTCGGACCTCCGGAATGCCGGCCCCCGGCTCTGCCCCACAGAGCAGGATCTTGTACCCCAAGGCCTTCACGCTCTCTCCCATGATCTCCTGAGCCCTCTCGATCATGTGCAGGGCCAGGGAGGGCGTGCACATCAGCACATCCCCGCCGAAGAGCCGCGAGAAATTGATGATTCGTGTCGTGCCTGCCTCTGCACCTACGGGGATGATGGTAATCCCGGGGAAATCCTCGAGGGCCAGCAGCGTGGGTGAACCGGCCAGGAACATGCTCAGCCCAAAGGCGAGAACGAGCTTGTTCCCGGGTCTCACGCCACAACGCCACAACATTCGGTTGTTGATCTCCCGCATCCCGGGCAACCCGGCCCGCGTGACCGGATAGGGTGTCGGCATGCCCGTGGTGCCCGAGGTGGCGGCCATGACGTAGATATCGTCTGCCCCCGCCCCCAGGGTCATCTCCAGGATCTTCTTCATGTCAAAGCCCACTTCGGCGATGAGCTCCCGCATCTCCGGTTGGCCGTAGACCGGTATCTTCTGAAGATCGTCGAGGCTCTTCACGTCCGAGGGCCGAAGCCCTGCCTCGTCCATCCGCTTCTTGGTCAGCGGAATTCTGTCGTACATTCCCTGAATATTCTGGACGAACAGGTCGTTCTGCATCTGCCGCATCTCAGGGGTGTTGAATTTAGACTCGACTTCCATGTTCCAGTAAGGTCGCTCAAGATCCATCGGTTCCCCCTTTCTCAGGTTGTTCCATCAGGCATTCCTATATATATCTACCGCAGGGCCTTCTTGTCCACCTTGCCCACACTGGTCAAGGGGATCGCATCCACGAACTGGACGATTTTCGGGACCTTGTAGGGCGCCATGTTCTCCTTGCAGAAGGCCACGATGTCCGTCTCGAGCTCTTTTTCGTCCTTTCCCTTGTATGCGGATGCGAGCTGAATCACCGCCTTGACCCGATCACTGTCGGGGCGATCCGGATTGGGGACACCAACGTAGGCACAGTACTCGACGGCCGGGTGCTCGTACAGGGTTTCCTCCGCCTCCCTGGAGAA
>JAUWSZ010000525.1 GCA_030609865.1 bacterium
GAAAGACGAGAACATAACAGATTACCGGCGAATCACGGCCGAGGCCCAGGTAAAGCCGGAACCGAAGCTCGCCATCAGAACGTGCTGTCCCGCTCGAAGGAGACCTTTCTTCAACGCCTCGTCGAGGGCAATGGGGGGGGTGGCAGGTTCTTGAGGTGTCTTTGATACCAGAAGAGGGCCGTGAGCACGAGGGAGTGCGAGATCTCCCCCTGATCGACCATTCTCGAGACCTCTGACCATGGGGCTTCCCGGACCTCGATATCTTCGGAGCCGTCCAGTCGCTGGGTTTGGCGAGGGCGGACGTTGCGGGCCAGGAAGGTGTGGCACCGGTTGTTCTGGATGGCCGGGTTGGGATGAACTGCGCCGAGAAAGGCCATCTCTTCCGGCACGTAGCCTGTTTCCTCCAGCAGTTCACGCCAGGCGGCCTGTTCGGGGCTCTCGTCCCCCTCGTCCATCATTCCGCCGGGGATCTCCCAGACCAGGGATGCGGTGCCGTGGCGAAACTGCCGAATCAGGACCAGGTTTCCTGCCGGCGTCACGGGCACCACGTTGATCCAGTCTCTCGATTCGAGGACGAGGAAGTCGTGCTCCTTCCCGGTTCGGGGGGATCGGCGCGTGTCTTGACGGAGTCTGTAGATCGGAAAGGCGTTGAGAACCTTGGAGGCCAGCAGAGGCCAGGGTCGGATTGCGGAAGGGGTGTCGTCGGCCTTCTTGGTAGTCTCGTCAGACAATTTTCATCTGCTCCCGGATCATCCTCATCATGGCCACGTTCTCTGAATGGCCGGTCATCTGGGCAGTGACCTTGCCTCGTATCGGTCTGCCGAGCAGGTAGAAGTCCCCCAATATGTCCAGGATCTTGTGTCGTGCGAATTCATCCGGAAACCGCAGGGTCGTGTTCACGACCTTTTCTTCGTCCACGAGGATGAGGTTCGTGAGCTTGCCTCCGCTCGCGAGCCCCATGCTTTCCAGCTTCTCGACGTCCTTCACGAAGCCGAAGGTTCGGGCCGGAGCGATCAGGTCCTTGAATTCTTTCTCGCTCTTCAGCGTGAAATCCACTTCCTGCCTTCCGATAGGCTCCGGATAGTCGAGAACGTAGTGGACCTGGAAGGTGTCCGAGGGCTCCACGCGAAGGAATTTGTCCTCGGGCCCTTCTTTGCCGATCACGTACTTCTTGTCGATGACGATCTCCTCAAGGGCGACGTCCTGCTCCTCGATGCCCGCATCTTCGACGATGGCACAGAAGTCCAGGGAGGAGCCGTCCATGATCGGCAGCTCGTCTTCGATCTTCACGAGCAGATTGGAGATGCGGTAGCTGTGGAGCACCGCGAGAAAATGCTCCGTCGTCTTCGCAGAGGCCGCGCCCTTTCTGAGGCAGGTCGCGTACCCGGTCGACTGCACGTAGTCGACATGGACGGGGACGACCTCCCCTGTCGAGATGTTGCCGAAGAGGATTCCGCTGTCGGGGGGCAGCGGCGTGAGGATCAGGCCTGTTTTCACGCCGGAGTGAAGGCCCTGTCCGGCAAGGACGACACTTCGTCTCAGGGTCCTCTGTCGGAGGATCGGTTTCGAAGGCTTCGGCTCGCTCAGAAGCCCGAGCTTGTCCACTCTTCGCGTGAGCCTTCTCGGGTCCATGTGGAGGGCCTTTGCCGTTGTTTTCAGATCGCCCTCGTTCTTCTTGATGTGGTAGAGCAGGTAGTCCCTTTCCCAGGATTCGGATGCTTTCTCGTAGGAATCCCATATTTCGTGCGCCTGGCTTCTTGCGCCCCCTCCCTGCGTAGCGGTGATGTGTCGGATCGAGGGAGGGATGTCTTTGTCCGTGATCCTGGAAATGGGTACGGAGATGACGAGACGCTCCACAATATTCTTCAGCTCCTTCACGTTCCCGGGCCAGTCGAAGGCCACGAGCGCCTGAAGGGCTTCATCGTCGATCTCTTTCGGCTTCCTTCCGTAATCCATACAGAGGGTTTTCAGGAAGAACCGGGTCAGGTCCGGTATGTCGGACTTCCTTTCCGACAGGGGTGAGATCTTCAGGATGCGTCCGTGAAAGCACTCCAGGAGTTCCTCGCTGAAAACTCCCTCGCGCCTTGCCGTGTCCAGATCATTGGTGGTGGAAGCGATGATGCGGACCGGACCCCGCGGCAGCCCGGAAGGAGCGGAACGGGCCTTTTTCCGTTCCTTCAGGTACCGGGCGAGTCGCGTCTGGGCAGACATGGGCAACTCGTCAATGGCGTCCAGGTAGAGAATCTTGCCCGAGGCCTGTTCGAACAACGACTTTCTTGGTTCTTTTCGTTTCGTCGAGCCGTTCGAGCCCGGGCCGAAGATCTCTTCTTGCAACTCTTCCCGGGGCCAGATGTTGGTCGCAAACTTGATCAGGGGCCTTCTCTTGCCGTGGTTCTTTCCGTGGAGAATCCGTGCGACCAGCTCCTTGCCCGTTCCCGGTTGCCCGACGATGAGAACCGGTCCCTCCTCTTTGCCCAGCCTGCTGATCTCCTTTCGGAGTTTTCGTACGGCGGTGCTGTTTCCGATCAGCTCGTCTCTCCGCGGGGCGCGGAGCCTTGCTTCGGGTCCGCCCTCCCTCTGGAGAAGGTTCTGTTCGAGGATCCTTCGGATCGTCTCCAGGACAGCGTCCAGGGACAGGGGCTTCTCGTGAAAATCCGCCGCGCCGAGCTTGATTGCTTGAACGGCCGTGTTCACGGTCCCATGGCCGGTCATGATCACGACATCGATGTCTGCATCGAATTCTTTGATCGCTTTCAGCGTCTGGATGCCGTCCATGCCGGGAAGCCAGATGTCCAGGAAGATGATGTCCGGGTGTTTTGTGCGGACCAGTTGCATGGCCTCGGCCCCGTCGCGGGCCGTCCAGACCTCGAAACCCTCATCCTCGAGGCTCCCGCTCAGCGTGTTGAGGATTTCCTCTTCGTCATCAACGACGAGTATCTTTGCTTTGAACATCACGAAGCGTCTTCCTGTGCGTTGGTTCTGTCTTCTCAGGGTCCGATGAGGACCGCATCCAAGGATAGGTCGCATTATATTCGTCCCCATGGGAAAAGACAAACGAAAAGGGGTCGCCCATCGCCACCCAACTCGTTTAATAACAAGGGGTTTTTAGCTCGTGCAGTGGAGAAAAAAACGCTCTTGCTCCGGGCAGGGGCGCGCGTTGACCCTGTGCTTGCCGCTCCCGTATAATCAGACCCGTTCATCACGCTGCCGAGGCGTCTCGATTCGCCTGTTTCCTGCTTCGGGCGTCAACAAAGCCCGTCCTCGGTGTCAAGGTATTGTTTCCGGAGGGGGTTTCATGGAAGGCTTTGGACTCATTCTTGATAAAGTCGATCGGGGCAGGATTGTTATTCTCGGGGATCTCATCATCGATCAGTACATAAGGGGAAAAGTAAGCCGGATTTACCCTGAGGCGCCCAAC
>JAUWSZ010000343.1 GCA_030609865.1 bacterium
AGGCGTCCTGGATGCTCCGGATCAATGCCTCGACCTCGGTCGTCTCCCCGTCGATCTCCTCCATTTCCCGCACCCGCACGAGGAAGATCTCTTTCTTGGACAGATAGTCTGTAAGCACCGCCCTCTTCTGCCCTTCCACGAGGACCTTCACGGTCCCGTCCGGAAGGCGCAGCATCTGGATGACGGAGGCGATCGTCCCGACCGGATACACGTCCTTCTCGTCCGGGTCCTGAATCTTGGCGTCCTTTTGCGCGGCGAGGAACAACTGCTTGTCCTTGTTCATCGCCTCGTCCAGGGCGTTGATGGATCTCTCCCGGCCCACGAAAAGAGGAACGACCATGTGGGGAAAAATGATAATGTCCCGCAGGGGAAGCATCGGCAGAACGGTCAGGTCTTCTGTCATGTCTTTTTCTTTATCATCCCGGTTGTCGCTGAAGGTCATCGCCGCTCTCTGTTCTTGAGACCCAGGGGTCTATTTACTCTATCGGCCAATGGCCGCTCTCTTGTTTAGTCCGGCGGGAGATTTTCCGAGCACCACCCGGATGCGGAGGCGTAAACCTGCCGCTCTAAGCGGTCTCCTGCTGCTTCTCGAAAACGAGGATCGGCTCGGCCTTCTTCAGGATCACCTCCCGGTTCACGATACACTCTTTCACATCCTCCAGCGTGGGGATCGTGTACATGATGTCCAGCATGCGCTGTTCGAGGATGGCTCGTAATCCCCTGGCGCCGGTCCCCTTCTGGATGGCCTCTTTGGCGACCGACTGCAGGGCATCGGGGGCAAACCGCAGGGCCACGCCGTCGAGGTCGAACAGCCTCTGGTACTGGCGGGTGATCGCGTTTCGTGGCTCGGTGAGGATCTTGACGAGGTCTTCTTCGGTAAGGTCGTCCAAGGTGGCAATCACCGGAAGCCGACCGATGAATTCCGGTATCAACCCATACTTGAGAAGATCCTGGGGTTCGACCAGTCCCAGGATGTCCCCGATCTTTCGTTCGACCCTGGACTGGATCTCCGCACCGAATCCAATCGTCTTGGCGCGCACGCGCCGTTCGATGATCGATTCGAGTCCGTGGAAGGCCCCCCCGCAAACAAAAAGAATGTGGGTCGTATCGATCTGAAGGAAATCCTGTTGCGGGTGTTTCCTCCCTCCCTTGGGAGGCACGGCCGCCGTGCACCCTTCTATGATCTTCAAGAGGGCCTGTTGCACGCCTTCCCCGGAAACGTCTCTCGTGATCGAGGGGCTGTCGGACTTTCGCGAGATCTTGTCGATCTCGTCGATGTAAACAATTCCCCTCTGGGTCTTCTCGATATCGTAATCCGCGGCCTGGAGGAGGTTAAGGATGATGTTTTCCACATCCTCGCCCACATACCCGGCCTCTGTGAGGCTCGTGGCATCGGCGATCGTGAAGGGCACATTCAGAAAACGGGCCAGGGTCTGGGCCATCAGCGTCTTCCCTGACCCTGTGGGCCCAACGAGCAGGATGTTGCTCTTCTGGAGCTCGACGTTGTCCGAGCCTTGAGGCTGCTGGATTCTCTTGTAATGATTGTACACGGCCACCGCGAGCATCTTCTTGGCACGTTCCTGGCCGATGACATACTCGTCCAGAAAGGCCTTGATTTCGTGGGGTTTGGGTAGCGCGGCCCCGCGTTTCCGATGGTCCTCCTGCTCGCATTCTTCTGCAATGATTTCGTTGCATAGCTCGATGCATTCATCACAGATGTAGACTGTGGGGCCCGCAATCAGCTTGCGGACCTCATCTTGGCTCTTCCCACAGAAGGAACACACCAGTTTTCCCGTGTGGTCATAGCTCCCTTTTCTGGTCACGCCGACCCTCCAATGACAAGTTTTCTCTCGAAACCCTGTCTATTCGAAACCTTCATTGGTTGGTAAACAAGCCCTAATCTTACTTCTTTGTGACCACCTCATCGATGATTCCGTATTCCTTGGCCTGGTCTCCCGTCATGAAGAAATCCCGCTCCGTGTCCTCCTGGAGCCTGTCCAGAGGTTGGCCGGTGTGTTTTGCGAGAATCTCGTTGAGTTCTTCTCGCATCCTCAGGATCTCCCGGGCGTGGATGTCAATGTCCGTCGCCTGCCCCTGGAAGCCACCCATCGGCTGGTGGATCAGAATCCTTGAATGGGGCAGTGCGTAACGCTTTCCCTTCGCCCCCGCCGCCAGGATCAAGGCTCCCATGCTGGCCCCCTGTCCCATACAGGTCGTGGAGATCGGCGGCTTGACGTATTGCATCGTGTCATAAATCGCAAGACCCGCCGTTACGGAACCCCCGGGGGTGTTCAAGTAAAGGTTAATGTCCTTGTCCGGATCCTCGCTCTCCAGGAAAAGCATCTGCGCGATCACAAGGTTGGAGACCTCGTCCCCGATCGACGAGCCGATGAAGATGATCCGGTCCTTCAGCAGCCGGGAATAAATGTCATAAGCGCGTTCACCCCGGCTTGTCTGTTCCACAACCATTGGAATGAGATTCATAAGATCGCTTCACCGAGTAGTTTGTTGTCAAGGCCCGCAGGGAATAGAAAAACCGTTCGACGGGGCCGGTACCTCTCGTTCACTGGTTTTTTCCCTTCTCTTTTATTGTAGCTTGCGACAAGAGAAAATCAAGCGTCTTTCCTCTGAGCAGGTTCGCCCTGAAATTCTCGAGGTCCTCCTCCTGCTTCTGAATATCCGCCTTTACCTTTTCCACGCTCTGCTCATGTTGATCGGCAATCTCTTTGATTTTCTCTTCCATTTCCTCATCGGAAACCTGAATCGATTCCTTTTTGGCGATCGCTTCGACCAGCAGATGTTTCTTCACGTCTCCTTCGGCGAGCTCTTCCAGGTTGGCTTCCAGGTTCTGGTAGTCCTCACTGCTCTCTTCCATCTGGAGACCCTTTGTCAGGAAGTGTATCTTCGCGTCCTTCATCATCTGGACATACCGGGCATCGACGAGTGACCGCGGCGCATCGAACGCACTCCTCTTGACGATCTCCTCCAGCAACGCTTCCTCCAGCGCTCTCCGGTTCCGGGACTTCTTCCCCTTGCCGATCTCTTCCCGCATCCGGTCCTTCAGGGCCTCCAGGGTCTCGTAGGGCCCCACGTCCTTGGCAAACTCATCGTCCAGTTTGGGCAGTTCCTTGACCAGAATTTTTTTGACCTGGAGCCGATATTCAACATTCTTCCCGGCCATCTTCTTCTCGAGGTAGTTGTCCGGGTACTCAACTCCCATTTTCCGTTCGTCGCCCACGCGGGCCCCCAGGAGAGCGTCTTTCACGTCTTGTTTGACCGATGCGGGGTCGATCTCCATGTAGACGTCTTTCCTTTCCCGATCCGGAATCGGCTCCCCGTCCAGGAACGCCGCATAATCGACCAGGACCGTGTCTCCTTCCATGGCACCGCGATCCTCTTCGATCCCCTTCAGATCTCCGTGGGCCTTCTGGAGTTCCTCGAGTGACTTCTGGAGTTCCTCCTCCTCCACCTCCGAAGATTCCTCTTCTAGTTCGATGCCCTGATAGTCCCCGATCTCGATTTCCGGTTTCACATCCAGCGTGATGCTGAAGGAGTAGTCCTTTTCCACCTCGAGCGCGGGTGCGTCGATTTCCGGTTCTCCGAGGGGCGTGAGGGAATGCTCTTTCAGGGCCTCTTCGAGAGAGGAGGAAACCAGCTGGGAGGCAACTTCTCGCTGGATCTGCTGACGGAAGTATCGCTTGATAATACTCGGGGGGGCCTTGCCTTTGCGGAATCCCCGGACTTCCACTTCCTTTGCGAGAGTCCTGCAGTACTTGTCGACTTCCTTTTGCACTTCATCAGAAGGAACTTCACAGACGATCTTCTTCTGGGCCCCTCCCAGATCCTCAACCTCGGTTTTCATGGTACACCTCTCCCCTCGTTTGTCCTTACCTCTCTTTTCAACTACCTTGGATGCATCGACAGACAAACTGGTGCGAGAGGGGGGATTCGAACCCCCACGGTTGCCCGCTGGATCCTAAATCCAGTCCGTCTACCAATTCCGGCACTCTCGCACTCTCCCTTCGCGTTTTCCATCCCGAAGACCGGAAACGACTTCACCGATTCATGGCGCCAAACGGACCCTGGTTGCAGACGAGCTCGTGCTTGGAGGGGGCATCGGGGACATTGTAGCGATCTCTCTCGAGAAGCGCAAAACGCTTTCTCGGGTGGCGAAAAGGAAAAGGGGACGCGGAAGCCTGCCTTCCGCACCCCCTTTCCGCATGGTGGGCCGTGCAGGAGTCGAACCTGCGACCTACTGATTAAGAGTCAGTTGCTCTACCAATTGAGCTAACGGCCCCCGGGGAGTTACCCGCCCGCCCCCTCTCGGCGGTTGTCAACGCGAATCCCTGAGAAATCCCTTCCAAACAAATGGTACGTATATTGGCACGCCCGGCAGGATTCGAACCTGCGACCTGCGGATTCGAAGTCCGACGCTCTATCCAGCTGAGCTACGGGCGCACAGATCTTTCTTCCAATGAATGGGGTG
>JAUWSZ010000370.1 GCA_030609865.1 bacterium
GCGTGATGTAGTTCAGCTTCTTCAACCGTCCGCCCTCCGAAGGGGGTGGGTGCGCCTTCACCGCCTCCTCGAGGAGACGGTTGAGTTGTCCGGTAGGGACCCGCATCCGACAAGCCTCTTCCACTCGCTGAATCCACCGCAACGCATTGACCACGTTGTGCCCCGTAAGCGCCGAGATCGGAACGATGGGCGCGAACCGCAGGTGAGGCAGATGATCGTGGACCCGAAAGAGGGTCTTGCGGGAGCTTCGCCCTTTCCCTCTCATCAGGTCCCATTTGTTCATCAGGATGACGACACCCTTTTCCTTCTCGAGGATGTAGCGGCCGATCTGCGCATCCTGGACGCCGACCCCTTCGCTGGCGTCCAGCATCAGCAGGGCCACGTCGCAGCGCTCCAGGCTCTGGAGGGCCTTGATGACGGCAATCTTCTCGAGGGCGACCGTCACCCTGGCCTTCTTTCGGATGCCTGCCGTGTCGATGAGCAGGTAAGGGGTTCCTCGCCAGGTAAACGGCGTATCGATGGCGTCCCGGGTCGTGCCCGGCATTTCATCCACGAGTTGCCTTTCTTCCCCCAGGAGGCTGTTCACGAGTGTGGACTTTCCCACGTTCGGCCTGCCTATCAAGGCAACCTTGATCGGTTCGGCCGTCGCTGTCACCGCGCTCTCCGTCCCCAGGCTGGGCAGCCTTTCCACCACGGCATCCAGGAGATCGCCGACCCCGATCCCGTGCTCCGCGCTTATCGGCATCAGAGGTTCGAGGCCGAGACGGTAGTAGGGATAAACGTTTTCGGCATGGGCATTCGTGTCGATCTTGTTCACGGCGCAAATAATCGGCTTTTCCGTCTTCCTCAAGATCCGGACGACCTCGAGGTCCTGAGGGTGAACGGGCACCTTGCCATCCACGATGAAAAGAAGGACATCCGCCTGGTCCACGGCCTTTTGGATTTTCCTCCGCACCTTGTCGGAGAGCCCTTCCAAAACGGCCGCGGTTTCGAGCCCCCCCGTATCCATCACGAAAAAGCGCGCACGCCCCCACTCCACCTCCCCCAGGTTCGTATCCCGCGTGACGCCAGGAGTATCCTCTACGATCGCCTTCCGGCCGCCGACCAAGCGGTTGAAGAGGGTGGATTTCCCCACATTCGGCCGGCCCACGATCGCCAGCACGGGCTCTCCCCCCGCACTACCTGTATCCAAGGTTCCAGAGCCTTTTCGGATCATTTCTCCACCCCTTCGAGACCTTCACCCAGAGTTTCAAGAACACCGTGGCGCCGATCAGGGCCTCCAGGTCCTTGCGAGCCGCCGTGCCGATCTTCTTGAGCATCTGACCGCCTTTGCCGATGAGAATCCCCTTCTGCGAGGACCGCTCCACGTGGATGTTCGCCTCGATCGCAACCAGCCCGGACGGGCCTTGCGAACCCTCCTTGTACGAAACGATCTCCACGGCCACCGCATAAGGGACTTCTTCTCCTGTGAACTGGAACGCCTTCTCCCGGATGATCTCTGCGCTCAGGAATCGGAGCGGCTGATCGGTGTACTGATCCGCGGGAAAGTAGGGATGTCCCTCGGGCATTTCCTTGACGACCTCGTCAAGCACCGCCTTCACGCCATCACCCTTCAGCGCTGAAATCGGGAAGAGTGGCCTCTCCGGATAGATTTCTCGATGGCGCTGGATCCTCCCGGGCCGCTCTGCTTCAGGGACGCGATCCATCTTGTTGATCAACACGAACACCGGGGTCCCCACCTCCGCCAACATTTTTCCGATGTACTCGTCTCCCTTGCCGAGCCGGTCGTCCGGTTCCACAACGAAAAGAACGAGATCCACCTCCTGGAGTGTCGAAAGAGCCATCCTCACCATCACCCGGTTGATCTCATCCCTCGGCTTGTGGATGCCCGGCGTATCGAGGAAGACGACCTGATAGGCCTCGGATGTAAGGATGCCTCGTATCGTGTTCCGCGTAGTCTGCGGCTTATCCGAGACGATGGCGACCTTCTCCTGCAACAGGAAATTCAGGAGTGTCGACTTGCCCACATTGGGTCTTCCCACGATGGAAACAAAGCCGGAGCGGAATTGGCCCACAGAGGGCCCCACCTTTTCCTCCCCTTCCCCAGTCATTATATCCCCCTGCTTGAGCCAAACGTCATCCGGTTGCCCCATCCCAAAGGCCCATGGCCGTTGGGTATTAGGTATTAGGTATTAGGTATTAGCTCCCAACCCTTGCCGCCACCAGGACTCTCGATCGTCCTCCTCCTCGTCCTCGAACGGATGGGAGAGGGGTGGGCTAATACCTAAGACCTAATACCTAACAGCCAAGAGCTTCTTTGCCCTTTGCCCTTTCACCTTTCACCTTTTCCCTTACACTGCACTGCACCGTGCCCCTCGGAAGCCCCGGGTCCTCCTCAATTCGGAGTTCCCGGTCCTCGAGGATATCTCGTATCTTCCCAAGATTCTGCCTGCGGTCCCCCGCGAGGAGAGAACGATCATGGGGATGGATCCGGAGGCAAACCATCGATGCACCCGTAACCTCCCTTGGAAGCGACGCGACCACCATCTTCAGGACAAGGGCGGACCGAACAAGATGCCCGAAGGCGGGGTGGTAGGGACCAGCCATCACATCCCCCCCTTCTCGTCCCATTCCCCCCTGTTCCTGCAGGCCGATTCGAATCACCGGGATGGATGCTCTCTCGAACCTTTCGAGCATGCGCGTACAGAGAGAGACCGCCTCCTCGAGGCCCAGGGGCGTGTATTCGCCTCTTCGCATCCAGTCGGCGAGTGCAGTTTGTCGCAGGACCAGCAGGGGATAGATTCGTACAAAATCCGGCTTCAGGCTCGCAAGCTCCTCCGCGGTCTCCAGGCTCTCCGTACCGGTGTCTTCCGGAAGGCCCACCATGATCTGGGCACCTGCTTCCAGGCCCATCGCGCGGACCCTCTGAATCGCGTCTCGAGCCTCCTTGCCCGTGTGCCCCCTTCGGCTGGCCCGGAGGACCGGATCGGACAGGGACTGGACACCCAACTCCACGGTTTTCACGCTTCGCTCGGCAAGAAAGGCCAGCTGCCTCTCCGAGACTTCGTCCGGCCTCGTGGAAACCCGGATCGAATCCAGCCAGCCTCGCCTCACATACGGCCGGCACACCTCGAGGTATGCTTCCTGCAGTTCCAGGGGCATCCGGGTGAAGCTGCCCCCGTAAAAGGCGACTTGCCGGCGCTTGTTCCCCTGAGGGCTTCGAGAGCGCCAGAGGGCCCTCAACGCTTCCCCCACTTCCAAGGGCGAGGGGGGGGAAGCGGTCTCCGCGATCAGGTTCTGATTGCAGAAAACACAGCGATGCGGACATCCGACATGAGCCAGAAAAAACGGCGCGATCCAAGGCGGGGACGGGTCCATGGCTCAGATTCGAAGGTCGAAAAAGCCGTCATGGGATCAACGCAGCCCAAGCGGGTTTTTCTCCAGATGTTTCAGGAATTGCTCTGCAGCGTCCTGCTCGGCTTCTTTCTTACTCTTGCCTTTGCCGCAAGCCAACGTTCGATCGTTCATTCGAAGATGAATCACGAAGGTCTTCGCATGGTCCGGCCCTCGCTCCTCAGCGACTTCATAGACCGGTGACCTTCGAAACAGGGCCAGCATGAGCTCCTGAAGCCGTGTCTTCGCATCGGTGAGCAGACTCTGGTTGGTCTTGGCTTCCTCCAGAAGCGTCCCGAATGTGCGCCGAACGAAGTCACGAACCGCCTCCAACCCTCCGTCAAGGTACATTGCGCCCACGATCGCCTCGAAGGCATCGGCAAGGATCGACCGCTTCCGGCGGCCCTCCATCTGCTCTTCCCCCTTGCCCAGATAGAGGAACTCCCCCAGGTTGAGTCCTCTGGCGACCTCGGCAAGTTTCTTCTCTTTCACGAGGGCGGAACGGAGCCTCGTCAACTCCCCTTCCAATTCCTGTGGATAGGCCTGCATGACCCATTCCGCGATGATGAGTCCGAGGACCGCATCTCCCAGGAACTCCAGCCTCTCATTGTCACGACGGCCGCCCTCCGGGATTTCATTCATCAAGGAGCGATGGGTCAAGGATTCTTCGAGGAATCGGCGATCCCGGAAGGTGTAGCCAAGAATCTTCTCCAACTCGGCGTGACGAGCCTGGGCTGACGCAAGGGGCCCCTGTTCGTCAACCCCACGTTCGGCAGGCTTCTCCCCCGGTTCTCTCCGTGGGCCGAGTTCATCATTCCTATCGGACCGCGGCATGCCAGAATTTCCGTAAGTAGTCAATCGCCGACCAAATGCTCAGGATCAGGGAAGCCCAGAGGAAATACATTCCGCC
>JAUWSZ010000410.1 GCA_030609865.1 bacterium
AGAAATTCGGCTTTTTCCAGACCTGCGAAATGAAAACAAGGGAAAGAGGGCGCCATGAAGGTCTTCGGCGAGCTGCGGTACACCCCAGCCAAGGTGGAGAAGGGATACACGGATCGCATCCTCAGGATCGATCTGAGCAAGCATACCCTTTCGATCGAGGAAGTTCCGGAGGAGATGAGGCGCAGGCTGGTGGGCGGAAGAGGCTACTGCCTGCAGCTCGTGTTCGACGGAACGAATGCAGAGACGCGATTCGACAGCCCGGAGAACGTCCTTGCCCTGGCAGGCGGGCCGTTCTGCGGCGAGACCGCCTTCGTGGGCACGGGCAAGTTTATCGCGGGCACGATCTCCCCCCTGACAGATATCTTCTGCGACTCGAACGTGGGGGGCCACTTCTTTCCCCTGGTCAAGCTCTCGGGCTTCGATGCCATCGCCGTCACAGGGAAATCAAATGAAAATGTGATGGTCCTGATCGACGGGGACAGCGGCGAGGTGAGCCTCCGGGAGGCCCCGTCCCGGCACGGTTCCTTGCTCGAGGTGGACGGCCAGCTCGAGGCCTGGAAGGGTGAGGGGCAGGTAAGGAACGTTGCGATTCTCACCACGGGCAAGGGGGCGGAGCACACATCCTTCGGTTGTCTCAACAGCATCTATTTCGATCCGAAACGGAAACGGGGCCGGGCGAAACAGGCCGGCCGCGGGGGCACCGGCACGGTGATGCAGGCCAAGGGCCTGTGGGGCATCGCGGTGAGGAGCAACCGCAGCAAGAGCCTTGCCAACCTGCCGGCAGATATCGAGCGGTTGCGCAAGGCCGGGAATCGTCTGCGGGGCGTGATCCGGGAGGTCGACCCGAAGGCCCTGCGGATGGCCAGGCAGGGAACGACCTCGCTCATCGACATGATGAACGCCGCTCACATCCTGCCCATCAACAACTACCAGTACAACCAGTCCGAGGAGACGCCGAAGATATCCGGCGACGTTTTCGAGCACCGGTACTTCGAACAGGGCGTGCCCGACGGGTGCTTCCCGGGCTGCAACCTGGCCTGCACCAAGGGGTGCGACGCACACGTCCTCGGGACCGGCCCGCACGCCGGCAGGAAGGTGGCCGTGGACGGGCCGGAATACGAGACAGCGGCGGCCGTGACCAATCTCGGGATCTTCGACCCGGATTACATCATGGACTATGCCTGGTATTGCGACGAGTACGGGGTGGACACGATCAGCGCCGGCGTGACCATGTCCTTCCTGTTCGAGGCCTACGAGCAGGGATTTCTGACCGAGGAAGACACGGGAGGACTTGCCTTGCGGTGGGGCGAACAGGGGGATGTGTCGGCCTTGTTCCACGCCATGTGCGAAGGCAGGGGCTTCGGGGCGGTCGCAGGTCGCGGAATTCGGTACCTGAAGGGCTGGATCGCCGACCGGGCCGCCGAACGAACCGGACAGGACGCCCGGGAAATCCTCGAGGAGCTTTCGAAATTCGGGATGGAGTGCAAGGGGTTGGAGTTCTCGATGTACGGCACCAAGGAGTCCCTGGCCCAGCAGGGCGGCTACGGTTTTGCCCTGAAGGGGCCCCAGCACGACGAGGCCTGGTTGGTCGCCCTGGACCAGATTCGAAACGAGATGCCCACCTTCGAGCAGAAGGCCCGTGCGCTGAACTGGTTCCCCCTGTTCCGGACCTGGTTCAACCTTGCAGGGCTCTGCAAGCTGCCCTGGATCGACGTGAGGCATCCGGAGGCCCAGTTCACGGAGATACCGGCCAGGAACATGCCGACGGCGGAGTATTATGTCGAACTGGTGAACGCCACCCTGGGGGAGGAGAGGACCCTCGAGGACCTCCTTTTCGAGTCGGAGGTTGCCTACACACTCCACAAGCTCATCAACCTCCGGCAGGGGTTCGGGACCCGGGAGGAGGATGCCATTCCCCTCCGGGCCATGGCGCCTGTCTACATGAACGAGTTCCTGTCCCGGAAGGACTACTACGAAAAGTACCTCGCGGAATCGGCAAGCATGGAAATCCAGGGCAAGTCGGACGAGGAGAAGCTCGAAATGCTCCAGGAGTACCGACGCCTTCAGTATCAGAAGCTCTGCGATGCCGTTTACGCGGAAAAGGGCTGGGACCGGGAAGGCATCCCGCGCAAGAGCACATTGATGAGGCTCGGGTTCCATGACCCGAGATACGTCTCCATCGTCGACGAGGCAAGGGAGCGCGTGAGCAAGCAGGCCGAGCTCAAGAAGGCGGGGACGAAGCTCGCCAATTAGCAGGAAAATCCATGAAAGTGCTTCTGTGCTATTTCTCGGCTACAGGGAACACGGCCAAAGTGGCCGGAGTAATCGGCGACGAGTTGAGCCGGTTGGGGGTGGAGGTGGAAGAAAAAGACATCACGCCTCGATCGGACCGGTCGAAGGAAATCGACCTGGAACCGTACCAGGCGTTTCTTATCGGGGCGCCGATCTACTCCTGGCGTGCTCCGAGGGTCGTGAGGGAGTGGTTGCGCACCCTGGACGGCCGGGGCAAGAAGTGCTCCATGTTCTTCACCTACGGAGGCTTTCAGGCACCCCCGACCCATCATTCCACGAAACAAATACTCGAGGAACAGGGCTTCGTCGTTGTCTCATCAGCAGAGTTTCTTGGAGCCCATGCCTTCAACCTGGGCGGCTGGAAGGCGGTGCAGGGCCGACCGGATGAGTCCGACTACGAAGTGGCCAGAGAATACGCGAAGAAGACCTACAAGAGATTCAGCGGGCAGGACCCGGCAACACTCGGTGAAATGGAGAAGACCCTGCACACGGAAGAGCAACTCGATTCCATCGAGGCCTTTCGCTTCCATATCCTTACGCAGCTTCCAACCCGGCAGGGTGAAGCGTGCAGCATGTGCATGATTTGCGAGGAATCGTGCCCCACGGGCGCGATGAACGCTGAGGCAGGCGAAGCGGATCAGGAAAAATGCATTGCCTGCCTGGCCTGTGTGGCCAAGTGCCCTGAGGATGCCTTGAAGATAAACGACATGTCGGGCATTTGGGCCTTCAAGCTGGAAATGGAAAAGGTCACCGAAGAGAGCATCAAGACGAAGGAGAGCAGGCTCTACCTCTGATGAAAAGACAGAAGATGTCGATCTACTGCCTTTCCTTCAACTTGAAGACGGATTTACGGCCATTTACACGGCTACGCTTTCAGAATCTTCTTTCACCTCTATTTGGTCTAATCGCATTCGCTTATCAACTTTTTCTTTGTTTCGTTTCGATAGCCCAATCCATCTGAAAAAGGCATCAAATACGCGTGGGAATATCGTATTGAGGACAATGAGGGGCACAACGGGGATGCTGTTGACATACACCCGGCTCTTATATCTTGCAGTACAATTGATGACTGCTTTCGCAACATCCCTGGACGTGCACGACCCCAGGACAGCAGGGTAAGGTACACCAATACGGTGGATCATTCCCGTATCCGTTATTCCACCCGGAGCAATCGCAGAGACTTTCACACCGGTTTTGTGTAACTCCTGCCGCAAAGCGTCAGTCCATAAATCCATCCCACCTTTTGAGGTCGAGTAAAGACTGTTATAGATCTCTCCTATTTTACCCCCGAGTGAGCTGATATTAATGATATGTCCTTTTCTTCTTTTGAGCATGTCCGGAAGCAGCAACCTTGTCAGTTCCATGGGGGCCATCAAATTGACGGACAAAATCGAAGTAATTTCTTCCGTTGTGTATTCTGTAAAGAAATAGTACTTCTCCAGACCCGCATTGTTGACGAGCACATCTATGTGGGGTGCTACCTGCCTTATCTCTCCGACCAGGTCTTTTATTTGCGAGATGTTTTGGAGGTCAAAGGGTATGGGATGCGCTTTGCCCCCCATTTTTTCTGCCTGGTCGCACGTTTTCTTCAATCCCTCTATCGATCTTGCCACCAGGATGAGATTTGCCTTCCCTTTTGCAAATTCTTCGGCAATGGTCACACCGATTCCTCTACTCGCTCCTGTAACAAGAACCCATGCATTCTCCAGATCCACTTCTGTTCTCCTCGTTAGTTTCTGCAATAGATGGAATTCCATACCACCTCGACTTTCCGGATAAGAAGAAGGGGACGAAAAGAGCTGCG
>JAUWSZ010000043.1 GCA_030609865.1 bacterium
CTCGGGCCGTGCCGAGGGCATCCGGTTCGGAGAACAGCCGTGTGTCTGTGGTGGTGCTCAAGGATCCATCTCCATTAGCAGTTAGCCGTCGGCTATTAGCTCCCAACCCTTCCTCCCTGTTCGTTCGGGCGCGGGCGTGGGGCCTGACCCCTGATCCCTGACCCCCGATCCCTTGCGGCGCAAGCCGCATTAGAATTTCATTTGGAGGACCATCTGTACCCTCCACGGATCATCCAGGTTGCTGTTCTCGGACGGTACCCTGCGCAGACCGCCGTTGTTCTTCTGGTACATGATGGTCTCGTAGACGAGGAGCGCCATCCAGTGCCTGTAGAACTCCCAGGCCAGGCCGCTGTTGACCAGATCGTAGCAATCATCGCCGGGCGTGACAGCATCCGTCCGGTCCGGGTCGAAATGATCGTACCGCGCAAAGAGGTTCAGTTTGCGGTCGAGAACGGGCAGCTTGGTGTTCACGAAGAACGAAAAACCTTCGGTCTTCAAGGCTTGATCCGTTCCCGGCACCACCCATGTTCCCGAGGCGTTGCCCCAGGTTCGTGCGTACTGGCCGGTGAAGGTGACCCATTCGTTCTGGTAGCTCAGCATCCCGAGGTTGACCCTATAATCCGGGAAGTCGCCGACAGTGCTGTGATTCCCCTCCCCGTAAAGCCCGAAGTAGTGGACCTGCAGGCCGGGAACGATGTCGGGAAGAGGGCGAATGGACAGGCGATACTCGGGGACCTTGTTGTTGTTGTTCTCGGTCGCATGGTAGCCGGGCCCGTTGTAAACGCCGATGTGCCAGCTCCCGTAGCGGCCTGCATAGTACTTGCTCACCTTGGTTCGGTAATTCTCGTCGAGCTGTCTGCCCAGATAGCCCCGGATGCTGACGCCCAGGTCGGCAGAATTGAATGTTCCGGCCCGCTCGATGAACATCGTGCCTTGACATCGGTATGGGTTGATGTGCTCCTCGAAGTCCAGCCAGGGCATGTGCCCCATACCGACCTCTGACCTCATGCTCGTCAGGAAGCTGATGTTGGGGGGGCGGAATTCAGCGTAGAGGTACTTCAGGCGAAGTATGAAATCGGTGTGATTCTCGTCGATGAGTACGATCTCTTCACCATCGATTTCGATCTTTTCCTGCCGTTCAAGGGTGATGTCCGGGGTGATGCGAAACGCCAGCCATGGGGTCAGTTGCTTCCTGATGACGATGTAACCACGGGTAATCATAAATTCACTGGAGAACTCGCCACTGGAGTCGTCGCCTACCGAAAAATCGAAATAGCTCAAGGTCCCGATACTTATTCCACTCAGAAACTTCAGGACCTTTTCTCCCGGGGTTTCCGCTTTCATGAGTTCTTCGTACTCGTCTTCCGTGATGACTCCCTTGTCGCGGAGCTTGTCCAAGAGGGGGTCTTCGCCCAGGTAGCTCGACTGTGCGTATGCGGAGGTCCAAGAGAGTGTGAAGACCAACAGAAAACAGGATACCCCCTTCGCCAACCTTCCGATTCTTGTGGACATGTTCTCTTCCCTTTTTGACATGGGTAGTCTTTCCTCCTTTTCTGGTTTGTGGTTCTTCCGCCCGACGATCCGTGCGCATCCGGGCTACGGTTGACTCAAAGGTATACCAAGTCCTTTGCAAAGAAGCATTAAGGAAATCTTAAGTTCTTGTTAAGAAGGCTTCCTTTCCGCAGACCCTCCGATGATCGCTTGATCCGAGTCTCCGGAGGCGACCTGAACTTGACACACAACGATGCGTTTCCCTATTCTATTTCGGTGCTTAGAGATTTTCAGTCCGCCCTCTTACCATTCTCCATGGTTGACCGCCCATGAAGATCGAATTCCAACGCAAAGTTGATCGCATATTCGGGAAGTTGATCTGCCGGGTCCTTTCCGTTTTCTATCGAAAAGACAGGACGCTTCATCCCGACCATGCCCCGCAACGGATACTGATCATCCTTCTGTCCGAGATGGGCAGTCTCGTTTTGGCCTACCCGATGTTCTCGCACCTCAAAAAGAAATTCCCGGGCGTATCCCTTCATGTTCTCCTGTTCGAGAAGAACAGAGAGTGCCTGGAGATCCTGGATGTCCTTCCGTCTGAGAACATACTTTCGATAAACGACAAGTCCTTTGGGCAGTTCGTCAAGAGCTGCCTCCTGGCGCTGATCAGGATGCGTAAGCAGAGATTCGATGTGGTCATTGATTGCGAGCTGTTTGCGAGGATCAGCAGCATCTACTCCATGTTGAGTGGAGCGCCCCTGCGTGTCGGATTTCATCCCCACACGCAGGAAGGACTCTACCGCGGGGACTTCATCAATCGGCCTGTACTCTACAATCCCTACCACCATATATCCCAGCAGTTTCTGACTCTCGCTGAGGCGATTGACTCCCCGACGGTCCCCAGGGCGAAACGCCGGATGATGGCGCAGGAGGAGCTGGAAGCCCCGGCGATCCCCTTCGGGCAGGATGAAATGGAGCGTATGAGGGAGCGAGTGGCGGATGATTTTTCTCGGATCCTCGGAAAGGAGCTGGTACTGATCTACCCGAGTGGAGGGATCCTTCCGATTCGGGCTTGGCCACTGGACTCTTATTGCCGTCTCGCCAAGGCCTTGCTCTCAGAGGGATACGCTGTCGGGGTGATTGGTCTGGCAGAGGACCGTCCCCTTGCCGGTCAAATCTTGTCCTTCTGCGGCGAGGCGAGCTGCATCGATCTCGCGGGGTACACGAAAACGATCCGCGAGCTGATGATTCTGTTCCATTTTTCCTCTCTTCTGATAACGAATGACGGGGGGCCTGTACATTTTGCCTCCATGACCCCCATTCCGACCATCGCCTTCTTCGGCCCGGAGTCGCCTGCCCTGTACGCAAGCCTGGACCGGGAAGCGGTGAACTACTTTCTGGGGATTTCCTGCTCGCCCTGCCTCACCGCCTACAATCACCGCAACTCCCCGTGCGACGGCGACAACGCCTGTCTGAAGGAGATCCGCCCGGAAGAGGTCCTCGAGAAGGCGCTCGAGATTCTCCGGAGCGAAAAGAGGACAAGGGCCAGAGCGCTTGCCGGCTGAGACCTGTTCTTCCACCAGACTGGGTTAACGCAAGGTTCACGGGTGGTTAACAATTCCTTAACATTCATAGTCTACGTTGGTGTTCCCGGCAAGGAGGTGCGGATCCGGTGTCCGCGCTGTGAGCAGGCCGGAGGAATCGCAAATCGGGGTCAGGCACTCACGGGCTGTTGCCCAAGTCCGCTAGCTGGCAACAACAATGGGGTTCGGGGACAGGCACTGATCTCCTTCAGGCAAACACCAAAGACAACAGAGATCGGTGCCTGTCCCCGAACTCAAGACCCCCGTAAGTGGCTGACCCCACTGATGCAGAGAAAGAGGAGAAAAAAAGATGAGCCCCAAACCCCTTATGATCGTCCTTCTGCTGGTTGCGTTTGCGGTCCCTCCCGTTTGGGCGGGAAACATCGTGATCAAAGGCTCCACCACGGTCCTCCCGATCGCCCAGAAGGTGGCTGAGGCCTACATGAAGGACAACCCGGAGGTGCGGATTTCCATTTCCGGTGGCGGATCGGGCAATGGGATCAGGGCCCTCATCGACGGCATGACCGACATTGCCGACAGCTCCCGGTTCATCAAGGACAAGGAAGTGAAACAGGCCGTGGAAAACGGCGAGTATCCCGTGCCCTTTGCCGTTGCCTACGACTGCATCGTTCCGGCCGTACACCCGAGCAATTCCGTGGAAAACATCAGCATGGACCAGCTGAAGGCCGTGTACCAGGGGCAGATCAAGAACTGGAAGGAAATGGGCGGTCCGGATCTGAAGATCGCGGTCATCTCACGGGACACCTCCTCGGGCACGTACGAGGTGTGGGAGAAGATCGTCATGAGGAAGGAGAGGGTCTACCCTGGGGCTCTCTTGCAGGCATCCAACGGTGCGGTTGCCCAGGCCGTATCCAAGAACAAGAACGCGATCGGGTACATCGGCATCGGCTACGTGAATGAAAACGTGAAGGTCTTGACCGTGAACGGCGTCGAGGGCACAGCGGAAACGACCCTGAACGGAAAGTTCCCGATCAGCCGGCCCCTTTACATGTTCACACGGGGCTGGCCAACAGGGGATACGCTCAACTTCATCAACTACGTCCTCCATCCGGACAAGGGCCAGACACTCGTGGGTTCGGCCGGCTACGTGCCTCTGTATTGATGGCGCGGCTGAACTTGGCACTTATGGGTTGCCGTTGCAGCCTGCCGCCGCGCAGGTGAAAGGGTAAAGGTAAAAGGGTCAAGAGAAGTGGAACGACGCTGACGGCCGTCTGTCGTCAGCCTCGGAGTGTGGGAAACGGATGCTAGCCTTACGTCAGAGAAAGGAATGGGGAATCCGTTCCGTCTTTTTCTGTGTTGCCCTGGCTTCGATCACGATCCTCGTCCTGATTGTCGTCTTCCTTTTCGCCGAGGGGCTGCCTATCTTCAAGCATGTTTCCGTGAAGGATTTCCTGTTCGGCAGGTACTGGTACCCCACGGCAGATCCCCCGGATTTTGGGATTTTCCCGCTCATCACAGCTTCCATCGCGGTCACCCTGATCTCGGCCTTCTTCTCGATTCCCCTCGGAGTGATGACAGCCATCTATCTGGCGGAGATCGCAACCCCGAGAGTGCGAGAGTGGGTCAAGCCCATCGTAGAACTCCTGGCCGCCCTCCCCTCGGTCGTAATCGGGTTCTTTGGAATGGTCGTGGTAGCGCCTTTTCTTCAGGAGGTGTTCGACATTGCGACAGGCCTGAACCTCTTCAACGCGTCCGTGATGCTTGCCTTCATGTCGATTCCTACGATCACGAGTATCTCGGAAGACGCCATCTACAGCGTTCCCGTGGAACTGAAGGAGGCGTCTCTCGCGGTGGGAGCGAACCACTGGCAGACCATCTCCCGGGTGATCGTGCCTGCCTCCCTGTCCGGGATCAGCACTGCCGTCATCCTGGGCATGTCCCGTGCCATAGGCGAAACCATGGTCGTGCTCATGGTGGCCGGGGGGGCGACGCTCGTGCCTTCTTCGCTGTTTGATCCCGTGAGACCGATGCCGGCGAGTATCGCGGCAGAGATGGCCGAGGCCCCGTTTCGAGGCGAACATTACCATGCCTTGTTTGCTACCGGCGTTGTTCTGTTCATGTTTACGCTGCTCTTCAACCTCGTTGCAGACCACTATGCGCAGAAGTACAAGCAAGTGGGAGCGGCCACACTATGAAGGCCAAAGGCGCAAGGATTCAGGGATCAGGGATTAGTCCCCGCCCCAGCCTGCCAAGTTGAACTTCAGTCAATGTCAATCGAGGGAGCATGGATGCCTTGAGGGAAGACTTTGACAGGCCTGTCGGCGTGGAAGGCGGGAAGATAAAGATGGGTGCTGCAAAGGGGAAGGTGCCGCCCGTGCGGCGCGACAGGACGAGGCGTCGCATCGTACAGGGAATCATGTTCGGGCTGTTCCGGGGCGCAGCGGCCCTGAACGCTACCGTATTGCTTGTGGTTGTCTCTTTTCTTGTTGCGAAAGGCTGGAGGGCGATCAACTGGGGGTTTCTTACGCAGCCCCCGGTCGATGCAATGACCAAAGGCGGAATCCTTCCGTGCATCGTGGGCACCCTGTGCCTCAGCCTGGGAGCGATCCTGGTGGCTTTCCCGATCGGGGTTGCCTCTGCTGTCTATCTTCACGAATACGCGCGGCCCGGCCGAACGATTCGTGTGATTCGGCTCGGCATCAACAACCTGGCAGGGGTCCCGTCGGTCGTGTTCGGGCTCTTCGGGCTGGCTTTCTTCGTCATCTGCCTGAGGATGGGGGTCAGCATCCTGGCCGGAGCGCTCACCCTGGGTGCGATGACTCTTCCGGTGATCATCGGGGCGTCGGAAGAGGCCCTGCGTGCTGTTCCCCAGTCCTATCGAGAGGCCTCTCTGGCCCTTGGGGCCTCGCGATGGCAAACCATATACCGGGCGGTTCTGCCGGCTGCTCTGC
This sequence comes from bacterium, assembly GCA_030609865.1. The sequence continues at coordinate 5,987 of JAUWSZ010000043.1, forward strand.
CCGGGATTCTGACCGGTGCCATCCTGGGGATCAGCAGGGCTGCGGGGGAGACGGCGCCGATCATGTTCACGGCAGCGGTCTTCTTCACCCCGGATCTCCCTTCGTCGATCTACGACGAGATCATGGCCCTTCCGTATCACATCTATGTCCTCGCCACGGCAGGCACGGAGATCGAGAAGACCCGCGACATCCAGTACGGGACCGCCCTCGTGCTGATCGCCCTCGTTCTCGGCATGAACCTTGTGGCGATTGTTTATCGTTCGCGCCTCCGCAGGCGGTTCTAGCTGTCTCTCGTTTCCGTGCCCGTGCCCGTTTTTTGGTATTAGGTATTAGGTATAAGGTATTAGCTCCCAGCCTATCCCTCCCGGAAGAATGCGCGCCATGGGGCGGGGGGTGGGCTAATACCTAATGCCTAATACCCAATACCTAGAGAGCTTGAGTGGCTAACAGCCAACTTCGAGGACGACGACGAGGACGAGCGAGAACAACTTGGGGGTGGCGTGGCCTGACCCCTGACCCCTGATCCCTGGACCCTCAGATTGGCCAGGAAGCGCGGATCGTCGTTCCCGTGCCGCTTGCGGCCTCGACCGAGAAACGCCCCTCCGAGAGTTCGGTCCGCTCTTTCATGCTGAAGAGGCCGAGCCCCCTCTCGGATCCGTTCCGCGAGAACACCTCTTCCGGGTCGAACCCTACGCCGTTGTCTTTGATCTCCATCTCGACCCGACTGTCGGTCCTTCGAAGGGCAAGATGAACGGCCTTCGTCCGGCTGTGCTTGGCAATGTTGTTCAAGGCCTCCTGCATGACCCGGTAGATGACGATCTTCAATGGATCGGGCACATCCTCTTCTTCGAGATCGATTTTTCTCTCGATACGGATGTCGGAGTAGACTTCCTCGAATTCTCTGCAGAACCAGGAGATCGTCGCCAGGAGCCCCAGATCGTCGAGCGTGGGGGGCCTCAGGTTCTTCTGGATCCGCCGGACCTCTTCCACGGCCCCTTGCACAACGCGAATCGTGGATTCGAGGGGTTGGACCCCCTTGCCGGACCCCTCTTCCCCGATTTCCTGGAGGACATTCTCGACCGTGAATTTTACGGCACTCAGGCTCTGTCCGATGCTGTCGTGCAACTCCCGGGAGATGCGCCTCCTCTCGTCCTCCTGGGCAGTCAGGAGCTTGGCTGACAGGAGACGGAGTTCTTTCTCTGAATTGCGCAGTTCCTCCTCGGCCCTCTCGCGTTCCTTGATTTCGAGCTGAAGCGTTTTGTTTGCCCCGACCAGCTCGGCGGTACGCTTCTCGACCCGCAGCTCCAGCTCATCATGGGCCGTCCGAAGCACATTCTCCGATTGTACCCGCTGGAGGGCCGTGCCGAGCTGCATGGCGATTCGTTCCAGGCTTTCGACCAGATCGAGCGGGACCGCGTCCTCCCGCCGGTCGGCCACCTGGATCAAGCCGAGGATGCGGTTCCCCAGCCGGATCGGGACGAGGGCAACCGATTCGTACCCGAACTCGTTGCACACGTTGCGTGTTTTGCCTATCTGGGCCTCTGAGAAGGTCTTCATCAAGCGTGTGGTTCCGTTCATGTAGAACGAGCCGGCTTCGGTGTAGATGGGAAGCGTGGGATCGGCTGTTCCTTTGATCACATTGATGCACATGCACTCGTCCCGCCGGATCGAAAGGCGGCTTTCGATCCGGCGGAATCTCGGGGAAAACCCCACCGCGTCCTCGTACGGGATGTTGCCCTCTTCATCCAGGATGCGTATGCCCACGGCCTCACACCCGGACAGATCCTTTACCTGGGACACGAACTCCTTGAGCAGTGGTTCCATCTCGGTGTGGCGGTTTGCCACCTCGAGGAACCGATGGGATGCCTGGAGCTCGGCCTCTGTCTTTTTCTGGAGGGATATGGTTTTGTTCAGCTCGAAATTGCTCTTGTGCCGATCGCGCGTCAGGTTTGTCAGCTGGTCGTTCAGGGCCGACATTCTGGCAACGATCTCACTCTCGGAGAGGATCGTTTGTTCGCCGAAGAGGATGTAGCCCTGATCGGTCTTGTACACATCGCAGGTGAGGCTTTTGACGGCGCTGGAACTGTCCCGGAAGTTCAGGTGCATTCTTCGGTGGGCCTCTTCCGTCGGAAGCGAGAGGGCGTTGACGCTTTCAGGCTCGAGGAGCGCCCTCAGATTCGTGCCCCGAGGCTTTTCAGAGAGGCCCAGGAGCTTCAGGAAGGCTTGGTTGCAGTCGGTGATCGCCATCGTTTCGTCGACGGCTAGGATCACGATGTGCGTGAACGCCTCGAGGTGTTCGTCCAGGACAGAGGGACACGTCTTCTGCAGCAGTTGTGTGATCATCAGTATGGGATCAAAAGGCTCCGAGCTGGCAGGGCCTGATCTTGATGCCGAGCGCCTCGGCTGCACAGGAGACATCCATCTTCTTCAGGTTCAACTCTTCGGCGATCTGCCATGCCTGAGCGCAGGGGAGTCTTTCGTCTGCGAGGCGGCCCCGGATGGCGGATTCCAACTCGGGTGAAACCTTGTCCGCGGGCTTGACGATGACTCTCTCCGGCGTGTAGCCAAACAGGCCCAGCTGGCACTTGACCAGCCTGATCTTGAGCAGGTCGACCGTCCTGCCCGCCTCCACTGGGCTCACGCCCGTCTCGGACGCGATCTTGAAGACCTGAGCACAGGATATCTGCCCGGCGTCCGCCGCCTCGGTGACGGCCCTGGCCACTTCGGGGTTCGGCTTCTCTCCTGATCCGTGTTTCTTCGAGTAATCCCCAGCGTCTCTGTGTGTCATTGCGCTCCTCCTCCGATTCTCTCAGGCAGCCCGCTCCTTGCATCTTGCCACGTGATTCGCGTAGTCCGCAAGCTGTGCGAAGACCTCGGCAGCGTTCTTGAAGGACCCGCCCACCCAGGGGATGTCCTTCTCGATGAACTTGGTTGCCATCAAGCGGCGATAGCGGTCGAAGTCCTCGTGGTTCTGGCGCTCCTGGCGCATCAGGATGTAGACCGGTTTTCCGATCTTCCGGCTCAGCCTGGAGATGGTCGTCGATATCGTTTCCACGGCCAGCAGCCGATTCTCTTCGCTCTTGATGTTTGACAGATAGTCCGCAGTGATGAGGACAAGGATGGCGTCAATTTGGTCGTCTTCCACGACAGCTTTGATCATCTTGTCTATGACCAGTAACCCTACGGACCCGGGGTCCACGGGGTTCCTCACGTCCACGTTCTCCTCGGGCAGCAGGCTCTTGAGTTTTTCCATCGTCTGCGGAGCGAGGCGCGGCAGGCTCAGACTCGGCGCCGCCGAAAACAGGTCGGAAACGTTGACCGTGTTGCCGCCCCCCGGGGAGAAGATCGCCAGTCTTCCTCCGGGCAGGGAGAAGGGAGGCTGAAGAAGGCGGAGCATGCGGATCATCAGGTGCATGTTGTCCACGACGAGGACGCCGGCTTGACGCATGGCGGCTGCGAAGACCTGTTCGTTGCCCGCCATGGCCCCCGTGTGGGTCAGAACGGCTTCTTTGCCGTCTTTGGTGGTCCCTCCCTTCCAGACGATCATCGGTTTCCGTGGGGTGATCTCCTTCGCGAGCTAGAGGAATCGCCTGCCGTCCCGGATCCCTTCCACATAGATGCCCATGACCTGGATGGTTTCGTCATTGC
>JAUWSZ010000540.1 GCA_030609865.1 bacterium
GGGCAACCTGGCTGAGCTCCTCCTGCCTTTCGTGAATGTGTTCCGCAAACTCTCGGTGGATCAGGCGGGGTTAGGAAAACACAGAGGCGGCGTAGGGGGTTGCCAGACCATATTGGTCCACAAGAGCCCCATGCTTTTTATCACTCCCTCGGCAAAGGCTTAAGGTCCCACACGAGTGGAAACGAAGAGGGTGGGGGAAAGCCGATCGGCGACCCTCCGCCCTGTTTTTTTCTGGACACGGGCCCAGCCACAGGCTATTATTGGGTCATATTGTGACCCAAATTTATGTTTATTAGGGTCATTTTTTGGTCCAAATAGGGGAATAAATGGTTCAGTATGTGTGGGAAGATTCAAGTTGGCCAAATTTCAGGTGGAGCAGCGAAACACTACTCCAGCCTTTGGGGCAGACAAGGCAGCTGCAGGGCCGACTTCTTGCCGAAGCGGGCTACATCGGCCTCGAGATGCAGGCACAAGTTCTAACCGAGGAGACAATCACAACAGCAGCCATTGAAGGAGAAAAACTCGACCTCAACTCTGTGCGGTCTTCGGTGGCGCGACGACTAGGGCTGCCCACGGCAGGACTTCCACCCACGGAAAGGCATGTGGACGGGCTGGTTGATGTACTTGTTGATGCCACGGCCAACTATGCAAGACCGCTGACATCGGAGCGGTTGAAAGGGTGGCATGCGGGCCTTTTCCCCACAGGTTACTCCGGCATGACCCGAATTCGGGTGGGCGAATGGCGCAGGGGTTCCAAGCCCCTGCAAGTGGTTTCTGGGCCTCTCGGAAGGGAGAGAATTCACTACAAAGCACCCCCGGCGAGTCGTATTGAATTGGAGATGGGCCGTTTCCTCGAGTGGTGGCACTCTTCACCCGGGAATCTGGACGGTCTGCTGCGTTCGGCACTGGCCCACTTCTGGTTTGTGTCCATCCACCCCTTTGAGGACGGAAACGGACGCATCGCACGGGCCATTACGGACATGGCCCTCGCTCAGGACGAGTGTACCGGTTTCCGCCTTTACAGCATGTCGGCCCAAATCAGCACGGAACGGGATGCCTACTATGATGTGCTGGAGCGAAGTCAGAGGGGTGACGGAGAAATCTCCGATTGGCTGGTGTGGTTCATGGGTTGCGTGTCGAGGTCGATCCGGCGATCACAGGTCCAGGTGCGGCACGTGCTGAGAAAGTCACGATTCTGGCAGCGGTGTGCCGAGGTCACGCTGAATGTGAGGCAACAGAAGGTGATCAACCGCCTCCTCGACGCAGGCCCACTCGGTTTTGAAGGCGGGCTCACAAACCGTAAATACAGAGGCATGACCCGGGTGAGCCGCGAGACCGCCAAACGCGACATGGCGGACCTGGTGGAAAAAGGCATTCTGAAGAAGAATGCCGGTGGCGGGAGGAGCGTCAACTACGACCTGGTGTGGCCGGAACAGTCCGAGAGGTTAATCTGAAAGGAATCTGCATGAGGGTGGCCTGTCCGAGTTGTTCCACGAAGCGCTCGATCCTGTTCGGCGAGAAGATCCGTGAGCTGGTCAAGCCGATCGATTAGACCTCGGGTCTGGGGAAAAGGCCGGCCGCTTTCACCATCTCAGGAACCTTCTCCTCCCACTCGATGGCCATCAGGTGCACGCCGGCTATGCCTTCCATCTCCTTGAGTTCCTGGATCTGCTCCACGCAGAACTTGATCCCCTCCGTGGCGACGTTTCCCTTGCCCGCACCTTGCAGACGCTTGATGACCTCATCGGGCACATCCATGCCGGGCACCGATCTCTTCATGTACCGTGCCATACCGACGCTCTTCATCGGGGTGACCCCGGCGAGGATCTTGACCTTCTCGTGAAGGCCGCGGTCCACGACACCCTTCATCCATTCCTTGAACTTGTCCATGTTGTAGATGCACTGGGTCTGGATGAAGTCCACCCCTGCAGCCGCCTTCTTGGCGAGCCTCGGGACGCGGATGGCAAAGGGATCCGCAAAAGGGTTGGCAGCCGCACCGATGAAGAACTTGGGGGGGGTCTTGATCTCTCCCCCGTTGATGAATTTCCCCTCTTCCCGCATCTGGTGGACCGCGTAGATCAGCTGAATGGAGTCTATATCGTAGACATTCTTGGCGGTCGGATGGTCGCCGAATCGCTGATGGTCGCCTGAGAGGCACAGGAGGTTGGTCATCCCCAGGGCCGCAGCGCCCAGAAGATCGCTCTGGATGGCGATACGATTCCGGTCCCGGGTCGTCATCTGACAGATCGGCTCGAGCCCCATCTCCTTCAAGATGACGCACGCGGCAATCGAGGACATCCTCACGACCGAGGTCTGATTGTCCGTCACGTTGATCGCATCCACGGATCCCCTGAGGAGTTCGCCCTTCTCTCGGACCACCTGAGGGTCTGCTCCCCGGGGAGGCCCGCACTCGGAGGTGACAGCGAAAGCCCCGCTTTCCAGTATCTTTTCCAAGCGACTGGCTGTTTTCATTCTCTCATGTCCTCCCTGACGATCTTTCTCGGCCCGCCGTCTCGACTCGTCGTCCAGTCTTTGTAGGGCGCCACCACTTCGTACATTGTTTCGAGAAGCCCGAGGGCCTCCAGGCGATCAACGATCAGCTGCCAGCCACAGGCCACCTCCGGGTCGATCTCGCACATGCCTCCTGAAGACCCGCCGCAGGGGCCGTTGAGCAGGCTTTTCGAACAGCGCGTGATCGGGCAGATCCCTCCGGTCAGGTGCAGTACGCAGTTTCCACACCCCTGGCACTTCTCGGTCCAGACCCCCTGCTCCTCGGAGCCACCCATGAAATCCGTGTTCAACCCGGGAAGGGCAGGAACATCCTTGTAGCGTTCCGCCATGTACTGGACGCCCACGCCACAGGCGATCGAGAGGACGGCCTGATAGTCGTGGACAAATCCCTCGATCTGCTCGATGTATTCCGGATCGCACTGCCTCTCCAGGGTTACCTCCTTCACTTCGATATCCCTTCCGTCCTTCTTGCGCGCCAGCCGGATGGCGGAAGCAAGAATGCCGACCTCCTTCTCGCCGCCCGCGGCACAAACGGCCACACAGCCCTTGCAGCCGATTAGGGCGATCTTGTCGAAGGGCTCGATCATTTGGAGGATCTCTTCCAGCGGCTTTCGATGTCCGATGATCATTTGAAGCCTCCCTGTACTTATCATGCAGCCGGTTGGGTTGATTCCTCACCGGCAGGCTTGTTCTCCTGCTTTGCTTCCGGTTCGCCCTCTGGTTCCTCTTTCTTCTCCACCATTTCCTCGGTAGGCTCGCTCCCCTTGCCGGTCTTGATCGGGCTCGGGCCCAGGGCCTTGATCCTTGCAGTAAACTCGCGCGCCACTTCAACGAACATGGGTCCGTCGGCGGCCCC
>JAUWSZ010000194.1 GCA_030609865.1 bacterium
AAAAGTTCCAGATGCAAGGCAGGCAAAATCCCGAGGAATGAGGCGTACTTCCTGTACGTTGAATGACGAGGGATGAAGCCGAACGCCGCAGATGGTACTTTTTCAACAGCCTCCTAGGGTTAGATGGGCTGTGGCCTACACGGTGCGCATCTTGCGCAGGATCCGCAGCGCGACCTGAAGGGCCTTCTTTCCTTCGGCGCCTCCTACCTCAGGCGGCTCTCTTGTTCGCACGCTCTCCACGAAGGCCTTGAGGTCTGTCCGCAAGGCATCGCTCTGGCCCACCTCCCGCTCATCGCCGACGATTTCGGGGGAACTCTCGTCCGACCCGCCAATCCTTCGGAAGACCTGGACCTTGCCGGCGTCGTAGTCCACGGACACGTAAGCGTCCCGCTGGAAGAAGCGAATCTTCCGGGTCCTCTTCGCGCTCACACGACTGGCCGTCAGGTTTGCCACCGTACCGTCCTGAAAATGGATGCGGACGCTCGCGATATCGACATTCGGAGAGAGGACCGGGACGCCCACGGAATCGATGCTCTTCACCGGAGCGGGGACATATTTCAACACGATGTCGATGTCGTGAATCATCAGGTCGAGGATGACATCCACATCCGTTCCGCGGGCCTGAAACGGTCCCATCCGATGGGCTTCGATAAACCTCGGCTGATCGATGGCCGAGCCAACCGTTTTCCACACCCCGTTGAAACGCTCCAGATGGCCCACCTGAAGGATGCAACCCCGCTGCTTGGCCATGCGAATCAGCTCAGAGGCCTCGGGCAGGGTCGTGGTGATCGGCTTTTCGATCATCACATCCACACCTCGCCTGATGAATCCCCTGGCAACCGCATGGTGTTGCGAGGTGGGCACGACGATGCTCACCGCATCCACCAGGGAATAGATCTCCTCCGGCCGGGCGTAGCCCCGCGTTCCGAGCCGCTCCGCCACGGTGCGGGCCTGGGCGTCGTCGATGTCAACGACCCCCACCAGGTCGACCCCATCCATGGAGGCATACTTTTCGGCGTGAAAGCTGCCCAGGTACCCTGCTCCCACAACACCTACGCGGAGCCGATCCGCCTTTCCTCTTATCATCCCGAACTTGCGTTTCCTGTGGCTACCCGTTTCCCCTGTGGACCTCTTTCTATCATCCTGTTACCGGCAGAACCCTCTCTCGCTCTTCTCCAGAAACACCAGGAGGTCTTCCACGTTCGGGTCCTCCCCCACCTCGGCCCGCGCCTTTTCGATCGCATCCTGGAGCAGCTCACCGGACTGAAACAGGATCCGGTACGCCTTTCGCTTTCGGCCGATCTCCACCGACGAGAACCCGGCTCGCTCCAGGCCGATGGTGTTCAACCCGTACAGCTTCGCAGGGTTATCGGACGCCCTCGTAAAGGGAGGTATATCGAGCCTCACGCCCGACATGCCCCCGATCATCGCGCGCCGGCCGATCCGGACAAACTGGTGGACGCCCACCAGCCCCCCGAGGATGGCGTTGCATTCCACATGGACATGGCCCCCCAGCATGGCGGAGTTCGCCAGAATGACCTCGTTCTCGAGGGTACAGTCGTGCGCAACATGTACATAAGCCATCAAGAGGTTCCGGTCTCCAACCGTCGTAATCCCCCTGTCTTCCACCGTGCCCAGATGGATCGTGACAAACTCCCGTATGATGTTACCCGACCCGATGGTGAGTTTCGTGGGTTCACCTCGATACTTCGCGTGTTGGGGAATGGCACCGATCGAGGCATGATGAAAGATCTGGTTGTTCTCCCCGATCTCGGTCCTTCCGTCCAGCACCGCATGGGGACCTACCTTGGTTCCGGCTCCGATCTTCACATGGGAACCCACGATGCAATAGGGCCCGATCTCCGCACTTTCGTGGATCTCGGCTCCCTCATCCACAATGGCCGTAAGGTGTATCATTCCTCCTCCTTCGAGGAGGCTGTCGATAAACGGCCATCTGCGGCGTTGCACTCATCCTTCGTCACTGCGGCGGACAGGAGTCCTGCCTCCTTGTGACATGGACCCCCGCTTTCGCGGGGGCAGGTTTCGCGCGCCTTGCATCTGACCATTTCTCGACAGCCTCCGAAGAGGGCGTCTTTCGACACCCTCACGGGAGTGGGGGCAGCAGTACAGCCAACAGCACGGCCTGCATAACGACTTCGTCATTCACCTTTGCGACGCCTTTGACCTTCCAGAGATCCTTCTTTCTTCGCAAAAACTCTACATGATGGATCACCTGGTCTCCCGGGAGGACCGGACTCCGAAACCGAACCTGATCCAACCCGACCAGATAAGGGAGACTGCCCCTCGTGGAAGGGCGTGATTTTGCGACAAAGATGGCGCCCACCTGGGCCATCGACTCGATCAGGACGGTTCCCGGAACAACGGGGTTCCCCGGGAAGTGCCCCGGAAAGTACGGTTCGTTCACCGTGAAGTTCTTCAGCCCGACAATCCGTTTTCCCTCCACGATCTCGAGGATACGGTCCACGAGAAGCATCGGATACCGGTGCAGAAGCAACTCACGTATCTCTTTGTATTCGAGCGCCCCACTCAATGCCTTCCCCTTCTCTCCTCTTAGAGTCTGCCGTCGGAGCATCCACTCTTTCTGCGTAGATATTGGCTGTTCGTAAGCAGTTAGCCGTTAGCCATTAGCTATTAGCTCCCAACCCTTCCACCCTGTTCATTCGGGCTCGGGTTCGGGCGCGCAAGCGGGTGCGGGGCCTGACACCCGACCCCTGATCCCTGACCCCTGCTTTATCCCTTTCACCTTGCGGCGCAAGCCGCATTTACTTCGACGGATCGTTCCCGTCTCCTTCCGTCCCGCCTTCTGCTGATTTGCCCGAACGGACGGACGTCGCCAGGGCTTGAACCTCCTTTTCCAGCCTTCGCACCTTCTCCCGCATCTTGGGTAGCTGCTTCAGCACTGCCATGGTCTTCAGGTAGTTCTCGTAAGGCATGGCGGGGACACCGGAAGCAACGATCCCCCCGTCCAGGATCGAGGTGTGAACGCCCGACTTGGCCCCGATCTTCACCTCCTTGCCGATCCGGACGTGTCCGGCCACGCCCACCTGTCCTCCCAGCACGGCCCTGTCTCCAACAGACGTGGAGCCGGATATACCCGCCTGGGAAACCAGGATGACGTCCTCGCCGACCTGGACGTTGTGTGCCAACTGCACGAGGTTGTCGATCTTGGTCCCTCTTCCGATCCGGGTCTCTCCCATGGTGGCCCGATCGACACAGGTATTCGCGCCGATCTCCACATCATCCTCGATACGCACGATCCCGACCTGCGGTATTTTTTGGTGCAGGTCGCCCTGCTGCGCGTACCCGAACCCGTCCGCCCCCACCCTGACCCCATTCTGCAAAATGACTCGGTCGCCCAGCTCGCACCCTTCCCGGATGCTCACGTGCGAATGGATGCAACAATCCTCGCCCACACGCACCCGGTCCCCGACGTACACAAAGGGGTAGAGGACGGTTCGGTCTCCGATTTCCGCGCCCTTGCCGACATAGGCAAGGGGAAAGATGCTCACGTCCTTTCCCACCCGGGCGGAGGGGTCGACCCATGCATCCGGAGAGATTCCGCTCTCGGGCTGCTCCCTGGGATGGAAGACCTCGAGGGCCTTGGTAAAGGCCACGTAAGGTTCCGGCGTCACCAGCAGGGAAAGGGGCGCATCCTCGACGTCCGGCGGGACGATTGCTGCGGAAGCGCCGGTGGAAAGAAGCTTGCTCCGGTAGCGAGGGTTCGCCACGAAGGTGACCTCGCCTTCCCGTGCTTCCTCGATCCCCGCCACGCCGGTGATGACCGTGCTCCCATCCCCGACAACCGTGGCTCCCAGGCGCGCGGCCAGCTCTTCGAGCGTCATCTTGGCCAATGTCTCGCCTCCGGCATTACTCACAGGAGAGGACGAACTTTTTGACTCTTGCGGTCCGGCGTCTTCCCTGCCCTACTTGGAATCATCATACAGGAGGATGATCTTGCTCGTAATGTCGAGATTCGAGTTCCTGTGCATCAAGCCGCTCTGCGTCTTTTCCATGATCAGGTCGTATTTTTCCGTCTCTCCATACCCTTCGATTATCGCCTGGAGTTCCTTGAGGATCTTCTCGCTCAGCTTGGCATCCTCCCGCCGCAGCTCTTCCTGGGCATCTTCGTAGAGACGCTTGAAGTTCTTCAGGCCGACCTGGTAGGAGTTCTGCTTCTCCATACGGGCCTCGTCGCTCAAGAGCATGCTTTGCCGGTCGAGATCCTCCTTGAGGAGGGCCAACTCGTCCTGCTTCGCCTTCAAGTCCTGTTGCACGCGATCAACCTTCGTCTGGAACAGGGCCTTGGCCTTCTGGCCTGCTTCGGAGAGCTCCATCGCCTTCTGCAGATCGACGACACCGATCTTCAGATCCGCTGCGGAAGCGGTTGCGATCAAAGTCCCCACCATGATGATTGCAAGCAGCATAACCCCCTGTCGTCGCATAAGCCTGATCCTCCTTCCTGTTATCTTCAAACGTGATCGTTCGATGACATCTCCTTTCCTATATCTATACCCTAAAAGGGCGTTCCGATCGAGAACTGCACCGAGGATGGATCTTCGCCTTCCTGCCGATCCAGCGGGAACCCAAGAACAAAAGTGAGGGGGCCCATCGGGGAAAACCACCGAAATCCACCACCCGCGCTGAACCGCAGGTTCTTGAACTTGATGCTCTCGTCTTCACCGAACGCGTTTCCGGCATCGAAAAAGATCAGCCCTCGGAGCTTGAGCGACGGTGCGATGGGGAAGATATATTCAATATTGAAGATCAACTCTTTGTTCCCGCCGATCAGAACACCATCCACCTCCGGGCCGAGAGAACGCACATCATAGCCCCTGACCGTGCTGATGCCTCCCACGAAATAGCGTTCAAAGACCGGAAGCCGGTCTCCCCCGATTCCCTCACCCCACCCGGCCCGCGCGCGGAGATGCACCGTCGTATCCCAGATGACCGGGATGTACACGCCCGTGTCCACCTGGAACTTCACGAAGTCGGTGTTTCCTCCTAAAAAAATGCCGGCGAATTCTGCCGTGCCGATGTTCATGAACCCCTTCATCGGGAACATGGGGTTGTCGAGCGTGTTGTGGACCACGGAAAAAGTCATCGAACTCACGGTGCTCCTTCCTTCTTCCGCTCGGAGCGTGATCGAAGCGAGTTGGCTTACGTCCTTGACCTCCACATCCTCGTACTTGTACATCACGTTCCCGCGCACGAACTGTCGCAGTTCGTATCCGAGGCGCAGTGCGCCTCCCACAGACCTGCGGGTGAAGTCCTGGTACACCCGTTCCGTGTTGAAGGCGTCGAATCCGGAGGACAGGGGAATATCGAAGAGCCAGGGCTCGGTGAAGCTCAGCGAGAAGTTCTGTCGCGTCCCTCCGATCTCCGCATTCAGGGACAGGACCTGTCCTCGACCGAACAGGTTGCTCTGGGTGATGTTCGCCATCAGGATAAACTGGTCGGTCGAGCTGAACCCGGCCCCCCCGCTAAGCGTTCCGGTCTGCCCCTCTTTCACCGATACGACTACGTCCAGCAGGTTCGATTCGGACCCGGGTTCTATATTGATATTCACGGCATCGAAATAGCCAAGCCGTTCGATCTCGCTCTTGGAGAACCGCAACATGGAACTGCTGTAGAGATCTCCCTCGATCATGGCCATGTCTCGCCGGATGACCTTGTCGCGCGTCTTGGTGTTCCCGGCGATACGGATGTCCCCGACGTAGTATTTCTCTCCCTTCTGAACGCGGTAGATCACGTCCACGGTCAGGGAGGCCTCGTCCGGGAAGTACAAAGGGATGATCTCCGCAAACGCATGCCCCTGGTCCGCGTAGTAGTCGGTCATGGCCGTGATATCGTCCTGG
>JAUWSZ010000128.1 GCA_030609865.1 bacterium
ATCTCCAGGATTCAGGGTCATGACCCAGGAGACAAAGTGTACGAGGTGAAGAGGGTCGAACAAGAGCTGGCGGGTGTTGGAACTCTGCTTGCGGGTCCCGTTCAGGTAGGTCTCGATGTCCAGAGAACCCGGATCGATATCGGTCACGCTCCAGGGACCGCTCGGGGCAATGGTGTCGAAGCCCTTCGAGCGGGTGAATTGCGTATCCAATATCTGGAGATCCCTGGCCGTCACGTCGTTGAAGCAGGTGTACCCCAATATGTAGTCCGCCGCCTCCTCTTTCTTGATCCGGAAGGCGGGGCGGCCGATCACGACGCCCAGCTCCCCCTCATAGTCCACGCGCTCACTCATCTCCGGGAAGCGGATCGTCTGGCCGGGCCCGATGACCGCCGTGTTCGGCATAAGGAACAACATGGGCTCCTTCGGCAGCTCCAGCCCGACTTCCTGGGCGTGATCCCGGTAGTTGAGGCCTATTCCCACGATCTTCGACGGCTCACACGGGGCAAGCAACTCCACCTCGGAAAGCGGGAAGCGTCCCTCGTCATGTTCCACCCCCTCAAAGGGAGGGGCTTTCAGGGGCTGAATCTCGTCTTTAGCATCCAGGACGCCGTACCGGGCCTCGTCGTTCGCCAGAAATCGCACGATGCGCATGACGACTCCTCTTTTCTCGGGGGTCAGGGGTCAGGGATCAGGGGTCAGGACCACCGGCAAGGCGCCTTTCCGCCTCGTTCCGTCGATCCCGGGATCGATAGACCTCGAAGGGTTCTCTTGGCAGACAGCTGTCAGCGGTTTGATTGATAACGCATAGAGTGAGATAAATCAACGAACACGATCCATCGGACAACACGGCAGATGGCATCTGTCTTTTTTTTTATTCCTCTTGATGCTATGATTTCCCGTTCTTTCTCCGACGCTGGGAGACTGTTCCGCTCCACCCCAACAAGCACCACCATGAGCGTTCTTCGGAAGCTTGAGAGACAGGGATATGGGAACGTCAAAAAGAGAAAATGGTTCAAAAGGTTACAAATCCACGCTGAACCTCCCGCAGACTGAGTTCCCGATGAAGGCCCGGCTCACCCAGAGGGAACCGGAACTCCTGAAAAGGTGGGAAACGACCCACCTCTACGAACGAATACGGGAGAGGGCTGAGGGAAGGGACAAGTTCATCCTCCACGACGGCCCGCCCTATGCCAACGGCAACATCCATCTCGGGACCGCCCTGAACAAGATCCTGAAGGATATCATCGTTAAACACAGGTTCATGGAGGGCTGGGACAGCACGTACGTACCGGGATGGGACTGTCACGGACTGCCCATCGAACACCAGGTCGACAAGATGCTCGGAGATCGTAAGAAAGATCTGCCCACAGCCTCCATACGGCAAGAATGCAGGGCTTACGCCACCAAGTTCATCGAGCTTCAGAAGGGGGAATTCAAGAGGCTGGGCGTTCTCGGCATCTGGGAGGATCCTTATCTCACGATGAATCCCGGCTACGTGGCGCAGATCGTCCGGGAGTTCGCCACCCTGGTGGACAAGGGCAGTGTCTACCGAGGCAGAAAGCCCATCTACTGGTGCGCCCGGTGCGGAACAGCACTGGCAGAGGCCGAGGTGGAATACCATGACCACACCTCGCCGTCGATCTACGTCCAGTTCCCTCTCGTGTCGGATGCGCCTGCCTCGATAGGAGATCTCCCGAGAGAGAAAACTTCGGTCCTGATCTGGACCACGACCCCTTGGACCATCCCGGCGAACCTCGCCGTGGCCTTCCATCCGGCATTTTCGTACGCGGCGGTCAGGGTACCGGACGGCCGGTGTTTCGTGATGGCCGAGGACCTTGTCGAGGCGGTCATGCAAGAACTCGGGTTCGCATCGTACGAGAAGGTGGGAAGTCTGCCGGGCAGCCAGTGGGAAGGCCTTCGCTGCCGTCACCCCCTTTACGAGCGCGATTCCGTCATCGTTCTGGGGGACCACGTCACCCTGGAGCAGGGAACAGGCTGCGTTCATACCGCACCCGGCCACGGCCAGGAGGACTTCGAGGTCGGTCTGCGTTACGGCCTGGACGTCCTGGCGCCCGTTGACGACGCGGGGAAGTTCACGGAAGAGGCCCCCCCGTTCCAGGGCCAGTTCGTCTTCGAAGCAGACCCGAACGTGACGGCCCTGCTTCGAGAAAAGGGCGCGTTGCTCAAGGAAGACCGCCTTGCTCATTCGTACCCGCACTGCTGGCGGTGCAAGGAGCCGATCATCTACCGGGCCACAGAGCAGTGGATCATCTCGATGGAGGCGAACGGGCTGCGCCGGAAGGCCCTGGAAAACATCATGAAAGTGGCCTGGATCCCGCATTGGGGCCGGGAGCGCATCTATGCGATGATCGAGAATCGGCCGGACTGGTGTATCTCCCGGCAGAGGTCCTGGGGCGTGCCCATCATCGCCTTCCACTGCGCCTCCTGCAACGAGATCCTGCTCGACGGATCGGTGATCCGGGGCGTGGCGGATCTGTTTGAGCAGAACGGCTCAGACTGCTGGTTCTCCGACCCGGCCGAGAAGTTTCTACCACCAGGCACGGCCTGTGCGAAATGCGAGGGGTCGACCTTCGTGAAGGACAACAACATTCTGGATGTCTGGTTCGACTCCGGGGTGAGCTTCGCCTCCGTCCTGCTGAGGCGACCGGATCTCAACTACCCGGCAGACATGTACCTGGAGGGAAGTGACCAGCACCGGGGCTGGTTCCATTCTTCCCTGCTCGCCTCGGTCGGCACTCGAGACACCGCACCCTACCGAAGCGTCCTGACCCACGGCTTCGTGGTCGACGGTACGGGCAGAAAGATGTCCAAGTCCGTGGGAAACATCATCGACCCCATGGAACTGACCTCCCGTTACGGGGCGGAAATCATCCGGCTGTGGGTCTCTGCAGAGGATTATCGGGACGACATCCGGATTTCGGAAGAGATCCTCACCCGGCTTTCCGAATCGTACCGGAAGATACGGAACACGGCCCGGTTCATGCTGGGGAATCTTTTCGATTTCGAGCCCGGGCGCCACGCGGTCCCGGTCCACGATCGATCCGAGTTGGATCGCTGGGCCATGCTCCGGCTGGCCCGTCTGATCGAGAGGCTGCGGCAGGCTTACGACCGGTACGAGTTTCATGTCGTGTACCACCGCGCCCTGGACTTCTGTGTGGTGGACATGAGTTCCGTGTACCTGGACGTGCTGAAAGAGGTCCTGTACGTGTCCGCACCGGATGCCCCGGCCAGGCGGTCCGCCCAGACGACCCTGTACGAGATCCTGCACGCCCTCACCCGCCTCCTCGCACCGATCCTCTCTTTCACCACCGAGGATATCTGGCACTGGATCCCGGACCACGAGGACAAACCGGAGAGCGTCCACCTCTGCTCGCTGCCGGATGTGGACCCGAACTGGAAGGACACCGACCTGGAAGAACGCTGGGAAAAGATCTTCCAGTTCAGACAAACGGTGTCCAAGGCCCTGGAGATCGCCCGGATGGAGAAGAAGATCGGGCACGCCCTGGATGCCTGGGTGCGGGTGGCCCCCGCTGACGGGTGGGGCGAGTTCCTGGAAACCTTCCCCTTCTCGTTGCGCCAGCTCTGTATCGTATCGGAAGTCACGATCGAACAAGGGCTGGACGGGGAGAACGTCTTCCAGAGCCAGGAGATACCGGGGCTCGCGATCGAGGTGGGCAAGGCCCGTGGAGACAAGTGCAATCGGTGCTGGGTCCACTGCCCCTCCGTGGGCTCGCATCCCTCGCACCCGTCCGTTTGCGACCGTTGCGTGCGGGAGCTGAAACAGATTTCCTGATGGAACGAAGGAGGTCCGAGGTGAGGTGGCCGCGCCGGTACAACCTGCTCCTTGGGGTGGGAAGCCTTGTCGTGTTGATCGACCAGATCACGACGATCTGGGTCGACAAGACGATGCGGCTTTACGAAAGTACCCCGATCGTGCCCGGCCTCCTGGATCTCCACTACATCCGGAACACGGGAGCCGCCTTCGGGTTCCTGAGCGGCAGCCATGCGGGCTTTCGAATCCCTTTCTTCATCCTGGTCTCCGCCGTTGCCATAGGCATCATCCTCTTCCTCTTCTACAAGCTCGAGGATTCGGAGGTCATGATGCCCCTGGCCCTTTCCCTCGTCCTCGGGGGGGCCATCGGGAACCTGATAGACCGGATTCGACTGGGAGAAGTCATTGATTTCATATTGTTCCACTACAAGGGTTTCCGCTGGCCCGCCTTCAACGTGGCGGACATCGCGATTACGGTCGGCGTCTCCCTGCTGGTTCTCCGGATCTTTCTATTCGACAGGAGACAACCCGCAAAATCCGCCCCGTGAGGGCTGGCCCGTCCACAAGAAATCCAAAAAATTCTCGAGCAACCCTTGACAAGCCTTCCGGAGTGATTACTTTACTCAACTGTTAGCAGTCGCGGGCTTCGGGTGCTAAAAAACAACCCTAACTGACCGACTTGACTTACATTTATCCTTGGCAGACAATATGAACCTCCCGGATGGAATTTTCTGCACTTCGGCTTTGTACGATAAGGGTAGATCCTTCCTCAAAGAAGATTTCAAAACATGGAATGAGTACCCAATCGGGGCCCAGGGCGAACAGCGCCCCGGACTCGACGGACAGAAGCGAAACCGATCCGAAAGGGCTTTCGGACCGAGAAGATTTTCGTTAACCCCTTAACCTGGCAACACTAAGAAAAGGAGGCTCGACAGATGAAGATCAGACCGCTAGGGGACAGACTCTTGGTAAAGAGGATCGAGGAAGAGGACAAGTCAAAGGGAGGCATCATCATTCCGGACTCGGCCAAGGAAAAGCCACAAGAGGGTAAGGTGGTGGCCGTTGGGAAAGGGAAGATGCTGGAGGACGGGAAGGTGGTTCCTCTCGAGGTCAAGGATGGAGACCGCATCCTGTTCGGCAAGTATGCGGGAACCGACGTAAAGATCGAGGGAGAGGAACACCTCATCATGAGGGAAGACGACGTGCTGGGCATCATCCAATAAGGAAACGAGTGCAGGCGAACGGACAACAAGCTGACCTGAGTAATTAAAGGCTGAGCCCAAAGAAAGAAGAACACGGAGGTGTGAAAAAAAATGTCAGGAAAGGCAATCAAGTTTTCAGAAGAAGCAAGGGGAAGCATCCTGAAGGGGGTCAACACCCTGGCCAACGCGGTCCGGATAACCCTTGGCCCCAAGGGTAGGAACGTTATCCTGGAGAAAAGCTTCGGAGCACCGACCGTCACGAAAGACGGTGTGACCGTGGCAAAGGAGATCGAGCTGAAGGACAAGTTCGAAAACATGGGCGCCCAGATGGTCAAAGAGGTGGCCAGCAAGACCAGCGATGTGGCCGGTGACGGCACGACCACGGCAACGGTGCTGGCACAGGCGATGTACCGGGAGGGCTGCAAGGTGGTCGCATCCGGCGCCAACCCGATGGATGTCAAACGAGGCATCGAGAAGGCCGTAGAGAAATGCGTGGAAGAGCTCAAGAAGATGACGAAGCCTACCCAGGATCGCAGCGAGATCGCACAGGTAGGCACGGTTTCGGCCAACGGGGATGCCTTCATCGGCAACCTCATCGCAGAAGCGATGGACAAGGTCGGCAAGGAAGGCGTGATCACCGTGGAAGAGGCCAAGTCCATGGAGACCACCCTGGACGTGGTGGAAGGCATGCAGTTCGACAGGGGCTACCTGTCTCCCTACTTCGTGACGGACCCGGAGAAGATGGAAGTGGTCCTGGAAGAGCCCTACATGCTCTTCCACGAGAAGAAGATCAGCAACATGAAGGACATGATCCCGTTGCTCGAGAAGGTGGCCCAGTCCGGAAAGCCGATCGTGATTGTTGCCGAAGACGTCGAGGGAGAGGCCCTGGCCACGCTGGTGGTCAACAAGCTCCGGGGCACCCTGAAGTGTGCCACCGTGAAGGCGCCCGGCTTTGGCGATCGACGCAAGGCCATGCTGGACGATATGGCGATCCTGACGGGTGGCCAGGTGGTGGCCGAGGAACTCGGCATCAAGCTGGAAAGCGTTTCGCTCGATGATCTGGGGACCTGCAAGAAGCTTCGAATCGACAAGGAAAACACCACGATCATCGAGGGCGCCGGCTCCACCGAGGCCATCGAGGGGCGAATCAAGCAGATCCGGGCTCAGATCGACGAGACCACATCCGACTACGACCGGGAAAAGCTCCAGGAGCGCCTGGCAAAGCTGGCCGGTGGTGTGGCCGTGTTGGGCGTCGGAGCTGCCACAGAGACCGAGATGAAGGAAAAGAAGGCTCGCGTGGAAGATGCCTTGAACGCCACCAAGGCTGCTGTTGAGGAAGGCGTTGTCCCTGGAGGCGGTGTTCCGCTCATCCGGATGATCGCGAAGCTGGACGGCCTGGACGTAGAGGCAGACCAGCAGGTGGGCGTCAACATCGTCAAGCGTGCCCTGGAAGAGCCGCTGCGGCAAATCGCCGTAAACGCAGGCTGGGAAGGCTCGATCGTGGTCGAGAAGGTGAAGAACGCCGACGGAGCAACCGGGTTTGATGCGACGACCGAGACGTTCACCGACCTGGTGAAGGCCGGTATCATCGACCCGACCAAGGTGGTTCGCTGTGCCCTGCAGAATGCGGCCAGCGTCGCCGCGCTGATGCTGACCACCGAGGCCCTGGTTGCCGAGCTTCCGGATGACAAGAAGGACATGCCGGGAATGCCTCCGGGCGGTATGGGTGGTATGGGGGGCGGCATGGGTGGCATGGGTGGCATGTATTAGCCCAGACAAGTGTTCGTTACAAGACAAAGGTCCTTCTCGGTGTTTACACACCAGAAGGACCTTTGTCTTTCTGGAGACTGCCAATTGAGGGATCAGGGACCAGGGGTCAGGCCACCCCCCTCCAGTCTTGTGGGCGGCTGGGTGG
>JAUWSZ010000622.1 GCA_030609865.1 bacterium
ACCCGGCCGGCGTGGCCCGCATGGCATATTCCGGGACCCACGAGACCACGAGGTTCGGCGAGCGGGACAGCGGCAACATCCTCATCGTGGAAATCGCCAAGGCCGGCGCCCCTCCGACCATCACCCCTGTGAAGACCGGGAGCCTGGCCTGGGTAACCCTTGAGGAAGAAATAGGGCAAGAGGGGGATCTCGCACGGGTTCGAGCCCTTGCAGAAAAGGTCGAGAATCCCGAAAAGACATTGATCGAGGTTCGCCTCTCCGGATTCCTGCCCGGATCGGACGGCCCCGAGTTGGGCCGCCTGAAGGAGGTGCTCGAATCGCGCTTTTTGTACCAGCGGCTGGACACCGACGGCCTGCGTCCTGCGCCGGAGGACGAAAGGTGGCTCGAAGGACTCCCGCAGGGGGTCTTGCGGGAGGCGGCCCTTCATCTGCAGGAACTGGCAAGCACCGAACAGGCCGGCGCCTCGAGCCCGGAGGCCTCCCCGAGAATCGCCGCACAGGCCCTCATGGAACTCTACGCCCTCGTACAGGGGACCGAATCATGATTCTGCGATCCATCGGGGTGCAGGGCTGGCGGTGTTTCGTCGACCCCATGACGGTTGGCCCCTTTGGGCACGGAATCAACGTCATTCACGCGCCCAATGCCGTGGGAAAGTCCACCCTGCTGGAGGCCCTCCTCAGAGGGTTCTTCGACGGGTACCGGGTAGGCGGCCGTGAAGTGGAGACCATTCGCCCATGGGGCCGCGACCTTTCCCCTGAGGTGACCCTGGAATTCTCTGACGGCGGAACCGACTACCGGCTCAAGAAGCGGTTCCTGGAGAACGCCTCCTCCGAACTCTTCAGGAAAGAAGACAACAAATTCGTTCGCCTTTCCGAAGGAGAAAAGGCGGACGAGTTCGTGCGCAACCTCTTTTCTGCCGCTTCACCCGGCCGCGGTCTCTCGAAGCCGGCCCACTGGGGATTGGCCCAGGTTCTTCTGGTCCCGCAAGGTGAGCTCGCGGTCCCGGAGCTTTCCGGCAACCTCGTCGAAGACATCCAGGAGTCGCTCGGTGTACAGGTGTCCGGCCCGGGCATGGGCCGCCTGGAGGAGGGAATCGAGGCCTCCTACCTTCGCTTTTTCACCCCCACGGGCAAGCTGAGAGCCGGCAAGGATGCGCCCAAGGTCGTCGAACTCAAAGACCGCATCCAGGAACTGGAAGGGGAGCAACGCAGAATCCTCGAGGAGCTGGAAGTCTTTGACCAGGTAAGCCGGCGGGTCCAGGACCTGCGGGCCGAAAGGGCACAGGCAAAACGGGACGCGGAAGCCCTCGACCAGGAACTGGCCAAGGCAAGGCAACAGGCCCAGTCGTACACCACACTGGTCACGGACCGGGACCTCAAGCAGGAACAGATGAAGGCAGCCTCGGCACGACACGCGGAACTCAAGCAGCGCTGGGAGGGGATCGAGAGCGCGAGAAAAGAACTCGCCGCCGCCCGCCAGGAACTCGAGCGGCTGAAAAAGGATATCTCCGAAAGGGTAAAGGAACTGGGCAAGTTAAACGCCCAGGCGGAACGGGCCAAGTCTGACCTGGAGGAGGGGCGAAAGGGAAGGCAGGGTGTAGACAAGGCGGAAAGGCAAGCCGAGGATGCAGAGCGATTCGTGCAGGCCGTAAAGGACCTTGCCGAACTCGAAAGGCGGCTTCAGAGAATTCGGGAGGCCGCGAAAGACCTGGAAGCCGGAAAGAAGGAACTGGCCGGGGCCGTCGCACCGGATGCGAAGGCCTTGAGAGCCATACGCAAAGCGCTCACCGCCCGTGATGAGGCCCAG
The DNA here is from genome assembly GCA_030609865.1 of bacterium. The sequence continues at coordinate 1,808 of JAUWSZ010000622.1, forward strand.
GTCCGCCTGGACGCCGCACTCATCACCCTGGAGATCGTACCCCAGAGGCCCGGAAGGATGGAGATTCTCGCCGCCGAGGAAACCGGGCAGCAGGAGATCACCCCCGGCACCCCGGTACTGGTCAAAGGGGCGCCCGAAGTGGTGGTGGATCTGGAGGGAGTGGCCCGCATCCGCGCCCGCGGCCCCGCTGGCACGGTCGAGGAACTCAGGGAAGAGGTCAACAAGGAAACCAGAAAGCTCGAGGCCCTCACCGCCGGCTTCGGCACCGCCGACATAGACGAGCTCGAGGCAAGGAGCGAGCATTTCCGCAGCATCCAGCAGAAGGTTTCCGACGCTCAGACGAGACTCGAGACCCTCCTCTCCGGCACCACCGCAGAGGAAATCGAGCAGGAGTCGCGCAAAACGGAGAGAATCATCGAGAATATTTCACAAGCATACCCTGGCTGGACAGACACCCCTCCCGATGCCGACTCTCTACGCAACGCCGCCAGGGCGATCAAACAAGAGTTCATCTCCCTTGTCGAAGAAGCTGAACTGAAGAATGAAAAAGCAGCACAGGCATTCCAGGCCGCAAACCTGAAGATCGCCAAACTTCAGGCAGAACACGACTTGCTGGACCGCGGGGTGAAGTCGATTTCGGAAAAACTCGATAAAATGCAGAACGACGGAATGGACGACCGCGAGCGGGCTGCAAAGCTCAACCGGATATCCCTCGAGTGGGATGCGGCCAAGGGCGCGGCTGCAAAGCTGGAGACAGAACTCGAGCGCTTTCAGGATGACCCGCGCCTCCTCGTGGAAAAGCTGGAGAAACAACGGAACGCGATCCAGGACCAGGCCTCGAACGCCCTGGAGTCGCTCAAAAAGGAAGAGGGCCGGCTCGAGCAACTGGCAACCGTAGGGCCCTACTCGGCCCTTACCCAGGTAGAAGAACACATAGCCGAACTGAAGACGCAGATCGATGCCGAGGAACTGCGCATCAACGCGATTCGACTCCTTCGGGACACGGTCCTTCACTGCAAGGCAAAGATACTCACAGACTTGAGGAAGCCTGTGGAGGAATCGGCTACCCGAATGCTTCACAGGATCGCCGGCACCAGGCTCGGTACCGTTCAATTGGCCGACCGATTCCAGCCCCAGGCCGTC
>JAUWSZ010000140.1 GCA_030609865.1 bacterium
AACTCCTCGCCCGGGAAGTCAGCCCGCTTTCGGCTACGGGCACGTACTTCAAGTCCTCCGGCATTTCCTCCATCTCCAGGATCACCTCTACGATCGGGTTGCACCTGGCGGCCCGCTTCAAGTAGATGACCAGGAGGCCCTGCCTGTCCATGAGGTAATAGAACTCCCTCTCGAGCCTCTCCTTTACATCCGTCCTCTCCAGGGGCACCTGATCGCCGCAGAAGCTCAGCTTCTCCGGAATCCGGAATCTGGAGACGGGTGGAGGGGCTCTGGGAAGTTCCACCCGGGCCTCAGGGGGATCTGTCTCTACTTCACTTCGTGCCGTATGAGGCATGAGTAGAAAGATGGTCGCAATTGTTCTCAGAAGCAGATTCCTCACCGTTCACTCCAACCTCGCTGATAGCGTCTCTGAACCCCTTTTGCGAAGCCCGCCGTCGAGTTCGGCGGTTACGGCACTCGGATGGAAGTCCTCCGCGGGAAGGAGGCCTCAAAACCTTTCTCAAAAAGCGTAAGGCAAGAGAAGACCCGTGTCAAAGGGCAGGGAGCCAGCCACGTACGTTGGCCTCCATGGTCGCATCCCAATCGTCGAGCATCCGGGACAGCCTTCGTGCCCGCTCGGGCTCCGATTCGATCAGGTTGTACGATTCCTGCGGGTCACGGTCGAGGTCGAACAGGAAAGGCCCGTGTTTGAACAGGGGGTAACCGCCGTTGTCGGACATGTACCGGCGGTGGTACTTCCAGTTCCGGTGCCGGACGGCGACGAGTTCGTGCCCAAAGTAGTAGTAGAAGGTGTCATGAGGCGACGGGCCTTTGCCCTGCAGCAGCGGCAGGAGGTTCTTTCCGTCGATGATGCGGTCGTCGGGCAAGGACACGCCGGCAACCTCCAGGCAGGTGGCGAACAGGTCGAAGTTGATGCCCGGCTCGTGGATGACCCGACCCGCAGGCAGAAGGCCTGGCCATTGGGCCACAAAGGGCACCCTGAAACATCCCTCCAGCAGGTTGTTCTTGCGCCCCCGAAGCGGGCCGGCATTCCCCTGCCACCAGGGACCGTTGTCGCTCGTGAAGACCAGCAGGGTCTTCTCTTCCAGGCCCTGAGCCGCCAGTGTGTCCATGACTTGCCCAACGCTCCAGTCGAGTTCCTCGACGGCATCCCCATACAGGCCGGCTGAGGATTTCCCACGAAAGGCCTGTGAAGCGTGGAGCGGCTCGTGCACCATGGTGTGGGCGAGGAAGAGAAAGAAGGGTTCTTGGCTGTGGTCTTCGATGAACCGGACCGCTTCCCGGGTGTAGTTCCGGGTGAGCACGTCTTGGTCTGCCGGTGCCTGAATCTCTATTTCGCGGTTTCGGTAGACCGCAAAGGAGGTCACGTCGTTGCTGTAGAGCACGCCGTAGAAGAACTCGAAGCCATTGTCATTCGGCAGGTGAAGGGGTTGATCGCCCAGGTGCCACTTGCCCACCAGGGCCGTGCGGTAGCCTCGCCGTTCCAGCAATTCGGGTAGAAGCAGCTCGTCCTGCGGGATGCCGGTGACGCCGTTGGCATAGCGTCCGATAGCGTTCAGGAAGAGCCCCATGGGATGGCCCGCGGGATACAGGGGGAGAACCATGTGGCTGCGGATGGGATAACGGCCGGTCAGCAGGCCGGCCCGCGACGGGGTGCACACCGGGGCCGTGGCGTAGAAGCGGGACAACCGCACGCCCTGCGCGGCCATCCGATCGAGGTTGGGTGTCTCGATCAGCCCCGTGCCGTAACCGAACAGGTCGCCATAGCCCAGGTCATCGACAAGGATGATGACGATGTTGGGCAGATCGGCCGGGTTCTCGCTGCGAGCGACCCGCTCCAGTTGGGCAACGCTGCGACGGGGATCAAAGTCCCGCCCGCTGTAGTCCCGGTATGCCCGCCAGGCGACGGCTCCGATGGCGAGCACCCCGACCAACAACAGAAAGGCTCTCAGGATGTTTCGACGGGCAACCCTTTGCATCACACGGTTCCTTTACAGGAAGGCCTTTCCCTCGCCCCGGTACTTCCGGACCCGGTCGACGATTCGGTTCTGTTCGACCAGGGAGAATGAATTGAATCGTTCCGTGATCTCACCCGCCTTGGCGTGCTGGAAGAAGATCGGGTCCCCGAGTTCCAGGGCAGGGCACTCCCCGGGAAGCTTGAGCGGGGTTTGTACCTCGCCGGCGCCCTCGAAGGGCAGGAAGGAGCACCCGTGGGGCAGGAACGGTACCGGCAGCTTGTCCTCGCCCACGGGCCCGGAGGCCACATACCCGCCGCCGTGACAGGTGACGATTCCTTTCGCCGGCCTGCGCACGATCTGCAGGGCGAAGAAGGCGGAAGGCACGAACGATACGTCCTTGAAGTGCTGGAACAGGCCGGGGGCGTAGAAGGCGGAGCCTGCCGTGACCTCCGTGACCGACGGGTCCCGGCCGGTGGACAAGAGGCTGCCGCTCCCGCCGCCGTTCACCGCGCGGAGTTCGAGGCCCTTCTGCCGGAGCCTCTCCACGACGTTTCCTCTCCGTTCGGTGAGTTCCCGTACGGATGCCTTCTTCAGGGCTCTCAGAATCCGGCTCTTGACCCGCGCATCCGGAAGGTCGTCGTTCAACCCGGCAATGTGTGCCTCGTACCCCATGATCGAATCGATGCGCACACCCGGATAGCGTTCGGACCGGCGCGCGAGTGACAACGCCTCCTCGATGGTTCGTATCGGGCTGCGCCTTACCCCGAGGTGCAGGGGCCCCTCGAGAGGTCGATAGGACATGTCCACCTCCATGCACGCGCCCAGCACCACGCCTTCCCGTTCGCCTGTACGAGACAGGCGCGCGAGATGATCCTCGGAATCCACGATCAGGGACACGGTCTTCCCTGCCCGGACCAGGCCGACAAACAGGTCGAGGTCTGTGGGCTGAACCGTTGGGTAGGAGACGATGAAATCGTCAAACCCGTTCCCGGCCAGGAAGGCGGTCTCTTCCATCGTGAAGGTCATCACGCCCCGGAACGCATCGCCGCCCGTCTCGAGTATCCTCCGGAGGAGTGAGACGCACCGGATGGATTTCGAATGGACCCGGATCGTCTTCCCCGTCTGCCTCTGGGTCGAGGCAACGTAGGCAACGTTCCGGTCGAATTCCTCGAGGTCGACAAAGGCCAGGGGAAGCCGTTCTCCCCGGAAGATTTCCCGGTAGCGTTCGTATTCCTCCAGGTGATTCTGCCCCATACCGGATTTCCTCAATCCCGGGTCTTCATCGTGTGGATCCGAAGCGAATCCTTCTTCGGCATGACAACGGTCCCTCGGGGGTAGTATGCGGCCGGCACTGCAACGCCCGGGTAGACGATCGAGCGGGGCCCCATCAGCGTGCCGGGCGAGGTGACCGAGTTGCACCCGGTTTCGGTCCGGTCGCCGAGGATGGCCCCGATCTTCCTCCGGCCTGTGTCCACCATTTCCTTGCCGGCTCGAATGGAGACCGTTCCCGGGATCATCTTGAGATTTGCAAGCTTCGTCCCGGCCCCCAGGTTCACTTCATTGCCCAGGATGCTGTCTCCGATGTAGGCGAAGTGGCCCGCCTTTGCCCCGTCCAGCATGATGGAGCCCTTCATCTCCGTTGTGTGGCCGACCACGCATTCGTTGCCGATGATGCAATCCCCCCGGATATAGGCGCCCTGACGAATCTCGGTGTTGTCGCCGATCACGACCGGCCCTTTGACCAGCGCACCCGGCTCGATGATCGTGTTGGATCCGACGAGGATCCTGTCGTTGGCGAGGTAGGCCCCGGGCAGGATGATCGAGGCCCCTTCGATCAATTCTCCGTCCTTGAAGGCCTGGACGGAACCCTTGGGGCCTGTGCTCCTGACCTCGAGATCTTCCCGTGCCTCTCCCTCAAAGATTACGAGGGGGCGCTCGACCTGTCCCGAGATGTTGGCCAAAGCCCTTCTTTCTCCGCACAGGGCCTCGAGGTAGTCTTGCAGCCGGTCGAGGGCCGACCAGACGGCCTCATCTTCTCGAAAGATCTCTCGATGCCCGAATTCCTGCAAGGCGAAAAATTCCTGCGGTTCCAGCATGGTCCTATTCTCCGTTTTCGTTCTTGTCGGGGCGGGGTCCTTCCCGCTCCTGCAAGCCCCTTTGCAGGAGCTCTTGCATGGCCAGCACGACCCTGCGGTGCAGGCGGCTCACCTTCTTCGGGTCTTCGGCGTCCTCGGGCCTGTAACGGAATCGTATGGGCTTGCCCACGTAGTGGGTGAGCTTGGCCGGCAAGGGCAGGGGGCCCAGCCCTACGGGCAAGGTAATCGGAAGGAGCACTCCCTTGCCGTAGATGCGTTCCGAGAGTCCGTAGCCGTCGAAGAAGACGTGGTAGAGTTCGTCGTTCCCGATGCAGACCGCGGGCACGATCGGCGATCCGGTCTGGATGGCCAGCCGAACAAATCCCTTTCTGCGCTTCCACATCAGACAGTACCTCTCCCGGCTCGATTTGAAGGCCTCCCGGGAGCCTCCGGGCATGATGGTAACGATCTCCTCCCCTTTGAGGAGGGCCTGGCCGGTGTCCGGGTGGGCCACGACGATTCCAAAATCCATGAAGACCTGCCTGAGAAGGGGGATCCTGAAGATCCGCCTGTCCGTGAGGCCCCGAGGCCATCTTCCGAAGGCATCCTTGATGGCACAGTGCAACAGCAACGCGTCTACAGGGAGGATTGCGTGGTTGGAGACGAGCATGGCCCGTCCGGTTGCCGGCACGTTTTCCAGGTCGACCACCTCGTAGCGAAAATAGGCGCGGATCAGGGGAAGGAATGCTTCCAGCAGGGACATCATGAAATCGTTTCTGTAGTCGAGCCGGAACTCGTCCCCCGGCGTGTACTGATCATACGTGATGGCGGCCTTCCAGAGCTGGCCCAAGAGCCCGGAGAGGGTCACTTCTCCTTGATTCCCGGCAGGGGTTGTTTTCGGTTCGGGAGCGGTTTCCTTGGAAGGCCCGGGGTTCATTGTCTCTCACTCTCGATTCTCCGGCCGCGTGTCCGGATGCCTTGGTGGCTCCCTCTGCTTTCCAGCTCGATTTGAATCTCCTCGAGGACGCTTTCTTTGTTCTTGCCCCACTTCGGGGCGAGAAGGATGTCATGAGGGGCTTCTCCCAGGAGCCGGTGGATCGTGATCGGCCAGGGCAGGAGTTCGAGGAAATCGCACACGCAGCGTAGATACTCGGAATATTCCAGCGGTCGATATTCTCCCCTGAGATAGCTGTCTGCCAGCGGCGTGCCCTGAATCACATGGCAGTGGTGGATCTTCACGCCCTGGATGGGCAGGCCGGCAAGAAGCCTCGCGGTCTCCATCATGTCATCATGAGACTCGCCGGGCAGGCCCAGGATCACATGCACGCAAATCAGGATGGGTCTGTGCGAGGTTCGTTCCACGGTACGGAGGAAGTCCTCCACCGTATGCCCTCGTTGGATGCGATCGAGCGTTGTGTCATGCCCACTCTGCAGGCCGTATTCCACCCAGACTTCGTAATCCTGCGAGAAGGATTCGAGCAGGTCCAATACCGCCCCGTCCGCGCAATCCGGACGTGTGCCCACGGCCAGGCCGACGATCTCCGGAAATCCGCGGATGACGTTGTAGCGTTCTTCCAGGAGTCCCACGGGTCCGTACGTGTTCGTGTAGGCCTGGAAATAGGCGAAGAAGCCGCGGGCGCGGTAACGCTTCTCTCCGAAGCGAATTCCCCGGGCCAGCTGCTCGTCCAGCGGCGGAAGACGTTGCTCCGGACGACTGTGCGGGCTGAATGCGGCATTCTCACAATAGATGCAGCCCGGTCCCTGCCGGTGGTCGGCCCCTTCACGATGCGGGCACCCGAAGCCTGCATCGAGCGAAATCTTTTGTATCCGCCTGCCGTACTTGTGGTGGAGGTAGTCGCGAAAGCGGTGATAGCGAATTCTCGAAGGCTCGCCTGTCTGCGGAAGAAGAACGGCCGAACTTCCCGGTTCTCTCACGGCTCTTTGGTGCCTCGCTAAGTAGCCAAGATAGAAAGATTTTCATTGCATGTGCCGACTTTCTATCCAAACGGAAAAGCCCTCGTTTGTCAAGGAAGCACGGGTTGCCGGTTCCTTGCGGCCGTGGTTCGCCGACCCCATGCTACCGATCCAGGGATTGACCGGGCGGACCCCGAGCTACTATGTTGACCTTTGACGGAGCCGGAAGCTGCGCAGTTTACATCCTGAAGTGGAGGGCAAATCATTGAGCAGAGAAAATCCCCTTTGGAGGATTATGCACCCTCGGTCGATTGCCTGGGTGGGCGCCTCGAACAACCCGGCAAAGATGGGCACGATCCAGCTGAACAATCTCCTTGGCGGGGGGTTCGAGGGAACGGTCTACCCGATCCATCCGACGGAGAAGACGGTGTTGGGTCTCGAGGCCTATCCGAATGCTTCGTCCCTTCCCGAGGCGCCCGACATGGCCTTTGTCGTCGTGCCGACGCGAGTCGCTGTCGAGATCGTTCACGACCTGGGTAGGCGGGGAGTGAAGCGTGCCGTGATCGTCACAGGGGGCTTCAAGGAGACGGACGAAGAAGGGCGCAGGCGTGAAGCCGACCTCGTTTCCGTAACAGAGCGGTACGGCATGCGCTTCCTCGGGCCGAACTGCATCGGGATCATGCACACGCGTCAGGCCCTGAACACCACCATGTTTCCGATGTGCGTGATGCCGGGCCCGGTGGGGCTGGTGTCGCAGAGCGGTTCGTACGTGACACAGGTGCAGTTGTACCTCAAGCGGCGGGGGATTCACATCAGCCAGGCCATCAGCGTCGGGAAC